>JASLJO010000218.1 GCA_030152505.1 Solirubrobacterales bacterium
ATCCGCTAACCGGATCAAACCTCGACCACGGTCATTGGCTTAGCTGCCCGGAGTTCCCTCGAGCACCTCGCGTGCTTTCTGCGCAAGCTCCTCGGCGACGAGGACTTCACGGGGGCCAGCGGCGAGGAAGTCCGGTACGTCCCAGCCCGCCGCGCGCCGCAGCATGCTCGGAATCCCGTGCTCGGCCAGCAGCCCCTGGATCATTTCCGCCTCGGCCTGCTGCTGGCCGTAGCCGACCTTGACCAGCTTGCCCTTCGGGCTCTTACTCGACCACAAGCTCAGCCTCGGCAATCTCCCCGTCGCGGATCCAGAATCCCTTCAGGTCGGGCGCTTGTGGGTCCGCCAGCGAGACGATCAGGTAGATGGCTTCGGGCCAGCCGGCGAGGTTGACGTCGGTCTGCGACGGATGGGCGGCGCTCTTGGTGTGGGAGTGGTAAATGGCCGCCAGCTCCTCCCCCCCCTCTTCGATCGCCCGCATCAGCCGGAACTGCTCCTTGGCATCGATCGAGTAACGCAACGGGCTCGCCTCGGCGTTAACCGCCCGGTACACGGTCCGCGCCTCGCCGTCGCCGCCGCCGACCATTCCGCAGCACTCGTTCGGCAGGTCCTCTCGCGCGTGGGCGATGATCTCGTCGACGAGGCTCTGGGCGATCCGCATCGGCGTGGCGAGTCTGGGACCTACCACCAGACGGTGGAGTCCAGGTTCTCGATCTCGTCGATGGGCCGCGTGTAGACGCCTGAGGAGAGGTACTTCCAGCCGTCGTCGGGGATGAGGAAGACGACGTTGCCACCGTCGAGCTCCTCGCCGATGCGGACCGCGATGCGGGCGATCGCGCCCGACGAGACGCCGGCGAAGACGCCCTCCTCGTCGAGCAGCTTGCGCGTCCAGACGATCGCGTCGCGGTTGGAGACCATGATCTTGCGGTCAAGCAGGCTGATATCGATGATCGGCGGGATGAAGCCGTCGTCGAGCGAACGCAGGCCGTGGACCATCTCACCCTGCATCGGCTCGGCGGCGACGATCAGCGTGTCGGGGTCGTGCTCCTTCAGCCGCCGCCCGTTGCCCATCAGCGTGCCGCCGGTGCCGAGGCCGCCGACGAAGGCGGTCACCTCGTCCAGCTCCTCGAGGATCTCGACGGCGGTGCCGTGGTAGTGGGCATTCGGATTGGCCTCGTTGCCGTACTGATAGGGCATGTGGTAGCGGGAGTCCTCGGCCATCTCCAGCGCCACCTCGACCGCGCCGTTGGAGCCCTTGGCGCCTTCGGAGTAGGCGATCTCCGCCCCGTACATCTCGAGCAGCTGGGTGCGCTCGGCGGTGACGTTGTCGGGCATCACCACCTTGAGCGGGTAGCCCTTGCGGCGGCAGATCATCGCCAGCGAGATCCCGGTGTTGCCCGAGGTCGGCTCGAGGATCGTCTGGCCGGGCTCGATCGCGCCCTCGGCCTCGGCCGCCTCGATCATCGACTTGGCGACGCGGTCCTTTACCGAGCCGGTCGGGTTACGGCCCTCGAGCTTGGCGTAGATGCGCACGCCGGGCTTTGGCGAGAAGCGCGGCAACTCGACCAGAGGGGTATTGCCGATCGACTCGACGATGTCGCCGAAGCGTCCTCCGCAGGGCCTGTTGAGCAGCTCTCCCGCCATTACTTCAGAAAGTATAGCCAGGGTTCTGCTAGGTAGTGGGTCAGTTTGAATCGGCCCTAGATTCGCCCCGCTGAGTCCTCTAGCTTCATTCGGCGACAAGAAACCAAACGGCGGGGGCGCTGCGCTAACAGCCCCCCGCCCGGCACCGAAAGGACGACCTTCCGATGCAGGCGAATCCTAGGCGGCGGCATTGGCCCGCCGATCGCATCCCCCTTCAACGCGCAGTCATGGCGCTCTCGCTGGCCGTCTACCCCCAGTGGCGCACGATCCCTGAGCTGGCCCGTGAGATCGGCAACAAGGGCGTTCTGACGAGAGCCATCTTGGAGTTGATCGGCCTCGGCTTGCTCGAAAACCACGGCTCGGCCGTGCGTCCCACCAAGCCCGTCGCCCATCTCGAACGGCTGATGCTTCCATGACGGTCCGTGAGCAGTTCGCGGCCAATCTGCGTCGTGAGCGCAAGCGGGTCGGACTTAGCCAGGAAGCCCTTGGCGAGCGCGCTGGCCTTCATCGCACGGCCATCGGCCTTTTGGAGCGGGGAGAACGACTGCCCCGAATAGACACGCTGATCAAGCTGGCCCAGGCGCTGCCCGTCGAGGCCGCGGATCTATTGGACGGCATCACTTGGGAGCCGGGAGAGACCAAGACCACGCCCGGCCAGTTCACGCTGAGCAGAGGGGTACCCTCTGGGCATGCCTAAGCGGTCCAGGAAGCCCGCTGATCTCAACCGTCTCGCCGCCGCCATCGTTGGCGATGCGACCGACGAGACGCGGCAGGAGTCGGAGAGCCAGCAGGCACGAGCGGGGCGTCTGGGGGGAGCTAAGGGAGGAAAGGCCCGGGCTACTGGAATGACTTCCGAAGAACGAAGCGCCGCCGCTAGGAAGGCTGCTCAGGCTCGCTGGTCGAAGACCCCCCGGTAGGGAGCATTTCGTCAAGCTGACCCTGCATCAGCACGTAGGGCTGCAGCAAAGGATCCCTGAACCGGTAGCGATACCGGTAGCTAGTCCCCAGCCTGTCGAGGATGCCTCCGCGGTCGCCCTCACCTGAAAAGTCGTTGAGGTGCTGGGCGAAGGCAGGGAGGTCCCGATAGGTGCCGGTAATCCTTTGTAGCTCGTCTCGAACGTCAGTTCCCCCGAAGGTGCCTTTCTCATCTCGTCTAGCCAGGGCGCACGCCAGCAGAACCTGCTTGTAAAGCGTCTCGCGGTTGCTGCTCGTCGCCCGGTGGTAGGTATCGAGGATTGACTGCTGGACGCTCTCGATTGACTGCTCCACCGCAGCATCAAGATCGGTGGCGCGGATATGCGTGCGGTTGCTGTCCACGGCCACTCGACAGGCATTCTGGGTGATCAGATGCACATAGTTCGGCAAACCTTGCGCAAGGCTCACGACGCGTTTCTTGAAGTCGGGATCAACGGTCATCTCGGCGGCCTCAACCCCTTTCTCCACGATCTCTCCCAGCTCTTCGGCCGACATGTTCGGCATGGAGATTTGACCGAGGGAACGGCGGACTGACTGATGGGCCTTCACAAGCCCGTCGATGTCGTCGGCAACACCGATCAAGACGATGGTTGCGGGGGTGAGCTGATCCGACAGCACCTTCGTGGTATCGGCGAAGCCATATTTCTCCTGCTCGGACAGGCGGTCGAACTCATCAATGAAAATGGCAAGAGGGGTTTCCTGTGAAAGCGCCATAAGCCCGCGCCGAATCATGTCGGCGGTGACCGGCTGGCTGTCGAGGTCGATGACTGCCGTTGACGGCACCATCGTTGAGGAAGTCTGCGGTGCAAAACCGAAGCCGGGGGTCTTGAGAGTCACGAACAGGTCCCCGAAGACCGACTTCCAGATCGAATCAAAGGTGTCGCTGGCCGTGCAGGTGTAGTGCAACGAGACGATCGGATTGGTCTGACCGGCGAGGATTTTGACCATTACCTTGGCCAGCGAGGTCTTGCCAACCCCGCGCCCGCCATAGATCGCGGCATGCTGACCTGGTTGTTCAACCAGGTCCAAGAGCGTGACTATCTGCTTTACCCGGCCTGCAAATAGCGATTGATCATCCACCGGCGCGGCCGGGCGGAAGGCCTTGCTGATGAGCTGGTGCTTTCGTATCCGTTCTTCTTGGTCCATGTCCTAAGTATAAACATTCTTCGGACATGAAAGGCGATATTTAAGAGAAAAGGCCCTGTTTAAGTTCGATACCGACCGGCTGTTTGTATTTCCATCCGATCGCTTATGCATTATGGTCAGTATGAACAGGCTGACCACGGCCAAGCGCGCCCAGATCATCGGCTGCCTGGTCGAGGGCAACAGCATCCGGGCCACGGTCCGAATGACCGGTGCGGCCAAGAACACGATCACCAAGCTGCTCGTGGATCTCGGGGAAGCCTGCGCGGAGTACCAGGACGGCGCGCTGGTCGACCTTCCCTGCAAGGTGGTCGAGGCCGACGAGATCTGGGCCTACTGCTACTCCAAGCAGAAGAACGTGCCGGAGCAGTTCAAAGGGACGCCGGGCTACGGAGACGTCTGGACCTTCACGGCCGTGTGCGCCGATACGAAGCTGGTCCCGTCCTGGCTCGTTGGAGAGCGCACCGCTTATGACGCGGAGTTCTTGCTGAGCGACCTGGCCCGGCGGATGGCGGGACGCATCCAGCTATCGACGGATGGCCACGCGATGTACGAATCGGCGGTGGGGCCAGCGTTCGGCGGCAATGTCGATTGGGCGCAGATCCAGAAGACGTACGCGAACGATTCGGCCCAGAAGGGCAAATACAGCCCCGCTGTCTGCACGGGGACCAAGCGGCGTGTCCTTAAGGGCGATCCCGATCCCGACCGGATCTCAACGAGCTACGTCGAGCGGCAGAACCTCACGATGCGGATGGGGATGCGGCGCTTTACCCGTTTGACCAATGGCTTCAGCCGCAAGGTCGAGAACCTGGCGCATGCCGTGTCCTTGCACTTCATGCACTACAACTTTGCCCGTCCACACTCCGCACTGAAGGGGCGCTATCCCCGGACGCCTGCGATGGCGGCGGGAGTCGCCGACCACTTCTGGAGCCTGGAAGAGATCGCGGCGCTACTGGACTGAGCTATTCGGTTCCGCCGTCCGACTGCCAGCCCGTCTGCGGCTGTTCACGGAGATCCTTGCGGACCATCGCATGAAACGCTTTAATCGCTTTCGAGCTAGGCGGCTTGCCTAGCGTCGTCCCCATGCTCGGACCTGCTGAAGGCACGCTGAGCGACTCTGCTGGCTGTTTTACCTGCGGTTCGGCCATATGGATCTAGTCGTCCTCCGATGGGATTCCTGATTCATCAGTGTAGTCCTTCCAAGCATTGTTGAACAGGTCTACAAGTTGACTGAGAAGCAACGGCGAGAACGAGACGCGGGCGACAACTTGGCCCTGCTGACCCATCGGCCCCATGCGCACGAAGTCCAGCGTGTACTCGTGGGGTGAGCGGGCGAGATTGGCAACATTGGCCCACTTCCCTGCGAACGTCTCGGGGTCCATCATGATCGGCGGACCCTGTTGCGGCTGCGGCGGTTGCGGTGGCTGGGGCAAGACTCCCTCCCTGTCGGATGCCGATTGCCGGGAGGAGCCTACTAGCTCGAGAACGTCGTCAGCACGCTCTCGGTACGGCCTGGACCTTCCCCGTATCAGGGGCTCGACGAATCACGATCCAGTTCAAACTGACCCACTACCTTCTGCTACCCCGGTCAGGAAATCGTGAACCGCTCAGCCACCCGCCATGGCGGGCATGATGATGACGGTGTCACCGTCGGAGACGGCGGTCTCCAAGCCGTCGAGCACGCGCACATCCTCGTCGTTGAGGTAGACGTTGACGTAGCGGTTGAGCTCGCCCTCGGCGTCGAACAGCTGCTCCTCGGTCGCCGGGTGCTCGGCCGCCAGCGCCCGCAGCACCTCGCCGACGTTGCTGCCCACCGCCTCGACCTCGGTCTGGCCGCCCGTCTGGGCGCGCAGCACAGGAGGAATTCGAATCGTCGCCATCGACGCGATCCTATTGAAGGCGACGGGGCCCGGCGCTCAGCCGGCGCAGAAGGCCTCGTAGTCGGGGAACTTCCCCAGATCCTCGTCGGCGACCTCGGGCGCGTTCTCGCCGCAGATCGGGCACTCGGGGTCGCGGCGCACCTTGAGCTCGGTGAAGCGGGTGCCCAGTGCCTCGTAGAGCAGCAGGCGGCCGATCAGCGGCTCGCCGATCCCGATCACCAGCTTCAGCACCTCGTTGGCCTGCAGGGTGCCCATCGTCCCGGCCATCACGCCGAGCACCCCGTTGGCCGAGCAGCTCGGCGCCAGCTCGGCCGGCGGCGGGGTCGGGTAGAGGCAGCGGTAGCAGGGGCCCTCGAAGGGGACGAAGGTAGAGATCTGGCCGTCGAAGCTGAGGATCGAGGCGGAGACGACCGGCTTGCGCAGCCGCACCGAGGCGTCGTTGAGCAGGTAGCGGGTGGGGAAGTTGTCGGCGCCGTCGACGATCACGTCGTACTCGCCGAGCAGCTCGATGATGTTGGAGGAGTCGAGGCGGAGGTTGTGCTCGACCACGTTCACGTCGGGGTTGAGCGCCTCGATCGTCAGGCGGGCCGACTCAGTCTTCGGCGCGCCGATGCGCTCGGTGTTGTGGATCACCTGGCGCTGCAGGTTGGAGGCGTCGACGACGTCGTCGTCGACGAGGCCGAGCGTGCCGATGCCGGCGGCGGCGAGGTAGAGGGCGGTAGGCGAGC
>JASLJO010000221.1 GCA_030152505.1 Solirubrobacterales bacterium
GCACCGGCAGGCACGGCGGCTTCCGTCTGGCGCTGCCCGCCGGTGCGCACGGTGGCCACCCGACGTCGCGTCAGTGCGCCCCGCGAGGGCCGCGAGACGATGCGCAGACGACGCCCCGCGAGACCGGCGCCGTCGGCATTGAGCAATCGGCCGGAGAGCGCGGCGGCAGCGGCGAAAGGCACCGTTACCCGCGCGCCGTGGCGCTGCCGCCAGCGCAGCTTGGCGAAGAGGCGGGTCTTGGACCTGTCCCGCCCGGTGGGGCGAGTGTTGTTTCCGTCCTGTCCTTCGGCGGACCGGGCCGGCCCCACGGGTGGCGGCGTCCTGCGCAGCGCCATCTCGGTGCCATCGGCGCGGCGAGTGGTCGCGGCGACGTTGCCGGCGACGTCGGTCGCCTCGGCGCGGAAGACGTAGGTGCCGGGCTCGAGATCGGCGGGGACCGGCGCGGTGAGGCGTCCGTCGCCCTGCGCATCGCCGTTTTCGAGTTTCGTCGGCAACTCGATCCAACGTTCGGCATTGACCCGCCTGTAGGCGATCGTGCCACCGCCGGGGCCGGAGTGCTCGTCGCTCACCTCGGCGCTGACCGCAGCCGGCGGCTCGTCGACGGTCTGGTCTCTCACCGCTTCGAACGCCACCCCCGGCGGCACGTCATCGAGGCGCATGGGGATTTCGATCGCCGTCGAGGAGGCGGCGTTGCCGGCCTCGTCGCGCAGCCAAATGCGGAACGAGTAGACACCCGACCGCGGCAATTTGCGATCGGCGAGGGCAGAGATCTCATGGCCCGCGGCCAGATTGACCCCGGTGTCGTAGGCAGACGGCCCGGTGATCCGCCAGTAGGCGCCGCCGATCGGGCTCGCCGGTGCCTGGCCGGGGTTGTCCCAGGAGAGATCGAAGTCGTCGACCCGGTGCCAGCCCTCACCGCCCGCGACCGAGAGACCGCGCGGGTGCGCCGGCGGGTTGTTGTCGATCAACACAGCGACCGGGAAGAGGCAGGCGCTGTTGCCGGCGAAGTCGGTGGCACAGCGAGTCAGCGCGTGAGGACCATCGCTGAAGCTGGTCGTCTGAACGGTCACCTCGTCGGCGGCGCCGGTGGGACAGGGCTGCATCCGCGTCGCCCGCCACTCGCCGTCGATCATCGCCTTGGCGCAGGGGTATTCGGTCAGCCCGACACGGTTGCCGTCGAGCAGCGTTTCGCTGAAGCGCACGCCGCCACCGACGTCGCTGTCCCAGTAGTTGACCCGCTGCGCTCCACGCCGCCAGCCACCCGCGGCGAGGTCGGCGCCGGCGTTTCCGGGCAGCGGCGCGTAGCCGTCGAAGAGGTCGATCGTCATTGAGCGGATCGCCGACCAGGAGTCAGGTTCGATCGAGCACCAGCGATCCGCCGTGCGCGCGCAGAGCAGGCGATCCTCGATCGCCGGCGCAGGGACGCCGAACTCGGTCGAGAAGTCGCGCGGCGCCGTGTCGGTGGTGGTCGCGGTCAGGGTGGGGTCGAAACCCCCGCCGGCGGTGCCGGCGCCGAAGCGCTGCTCCATGCCGTCGTGCAACGCATGCCACCAGGTGCCGCTGACGCGGCTGATGCCGGTGCCGGCGGGGGCCGCCCAGCGCCAGCGGGCGAAGTGGGTACCGGAGACGGTCGAGCCGCCCTTGGTGAAGCTCTTCATGTGGGCACCGTCACCGCTCCCGCACCAAGCGTCCTGGCGGAACTTGGCGCCGCCGGTGTCGTCGGCCCAGCTCGCGTCTGCGTCGACGCCCCAGCCGCACTGCGCCACCCGGTAGTTGCCGGCGGTCGCCTCCCGCGCCGCCAGCAGCAACAGGGCCAGCGCCAGCGCCACCCCCATCGCCACGATCCGTGCGATCCCCCCACGCGTTCCCGACATCGGCCCTCCTCGCTCGCTTGCAGACGGAGGACCAAGGGCGCAGCGCCTCGATCTCTCCCCCCTGCGGACGGATATCCGGCCGCGGGAGCACCGCGAATCGGGTCCGTCGAGAGCGTGGTCGAGGTTTGATGCGGATAGCGGTTCAAACCTCGACCACGCCGCGAGCGGGGCGCATCGTGCCCGACCGCGTCGCTCTGCGAAAATGCCCGTATGCCACTACCGAGCCAGGAGCAGGTCACCGAGAAGCTGCGCGCCGTCATCGACCCCGAGCTGCGCCGCTCGATCGTCGAGCTGGGGATGGTCCGCTCGATCGAGATCAAGGAGGACGGCCGCGTGGAGGTCGTCGTCTCGCTGACGACCGCCGGCTGTCCGATCCGCGCTCACTTCGAACAGGCCGTCGCCCAGCAGGTCTCCGAGCTGGACGGCGTGACCTCGGTCGCGGTCGGCTTCGACGTCCTCTCCGACGACGAGAAAGGGCAGCTCCAGCAGACTCTCGGCCGCAGCAAGCTTCCGGCGGGTGCGCTGGCCCAGGTCAAAAACGTGATCTGCGTCGCCTCCGGCAAGGGTGGCGTCGGCAAGTCGACGATGACCGCCAACCTGGCCGCCGCCCTGACCGCCGAAGGCCACCCGGCCGGCGCCCTGGACTGCGACGTCTACGGCTACTCGATGCCGCGCATGCTCGGCGTCAACCGCAAACCCGAGGTCAACGGCGAGCGCAAGATCCTGCCGCTGGAGGGGGCAAGCGGGGTCAAGGTGATGTCGATCGGCTTCTTCGTCGAGGAGAACTCGGCCGTCGTCTGGCGCGGCCCGATGCTGCACAAGGCGATCCAGCAGTTCCTCGAGGACGTCGCCTGGGGCGAGTTGGAGTACCTGCTGCTCGATCTGCCGCCGGGCACCGGCGACGTGGCGATGACCCTCTCCCAGCTTCTGCCTCAGGCCAAGTTCGCGCTGGTGACGACGCCTCAACCGGCGGCGCAGACGGTCGCCAAGCGTGCCGCCGACATGGCGGCGAAGTTCGACCTCGAGCTGCTCGGCGTGATCGAGAACATGTCTGGCTTCACCACCCCGGACGGCGAGCGCTTCACGATCTTCGGCGAGGGCGGCGGTCAGCTCCTCGCCGACGAGCTCGATGTGCCCCTGCTCGGCAAGGTCCCCCTCTCCGAGCCACTGCGCGAGCACGCCGACAACGGCACGCCGCTGGTCACCGCCGAGCCCGACTCCCCCGCCTCGCAGGCGATCCGCCAGGCCGCCCGAGGCATCGTCGCCACGACGCCCCAAGAGCTACCGGTCCTGCAGGCGACCCCGGCCCCGGCGGCGGCCGCACCGGTCGGTGGTACCCCACTGCCGGTCGTTCAGGGCTGACGCGTCAGGGCGCTGGGCGCACCTCGATCAGCGCCAGATTCCAGCGGTCGCCGGTAGGCGCGGTGTCGTTGATCGTGACCGTCGTGCCGGCAGCGGGTGCAGGACTCGTCCGCCGCTGCGTCCAGAAGGTGTCGCCGCTGGGGCTGAGGAACTGATCGACGAGCGTCTGGCCCGAGCCGACCGTGCGTTCTCTGGCGGCGTCCCAATCGTCGCCCACTGCCCAGACCCAGCCGCCCGCCCGGGTGGTCGCCAGCGAGGCCGAGGGTGCGCCGGTCGCCGCCGAGGCCGACGCGACCGCGCCCCCGGTGTCGGCGCCGGTGAAGGCGGCGACGGTGATCGCGCCCTGATAGCCGCCGTTCGAGCGGGTTGCGGTGATCGTCGCATTGGCGAGTTTCGCGGGCGCGACGGCCTGCCAGATCTCAGCCGTGCCGGCCTGCCCGTTTTCACGTTTCCGCAGCGTCCAGGTGAGACCGCCTCCGCTGACGCCGGAGAACGTCTGGCTCGCCACGGCGCTGGGACCGTCGGAGGAGACGAACGCCAGCAACAGCTCACCCGGCTGGCTCGTCGTCAGCGGCGGAGAGGAGATAGTCGAGCCCGCCGTCGTCTGGTGGGTGGTGGCGGTGGTGTCGAGGGTGAGGTTGGGCGGGGGAGCGCCGGCGCTCACCGTCG
>JASLJO010000225.1 GCA_030152505.1 Solirubrobacterales bacterium
ATTGGCCAGGGGGTGAGGTCGGCGAGCTCAGAGGCGCTGTAGACAGCTTCGTTTAGCAGGCAGAGAATTTCGATCCTGATGCGGTGCGCAATTGCGTAAGACACCGCCTCTTCGATACTCCGCTTCCGGTCCTTGATGATCTCCGCCAACTAAATCCCCTCCGCTCAGTCTGGTCTGGACATTCAGTAGGGCCAGATCATAAGGCCATTCATCTGAAATGTTTCCCTCTAGCTAGGGCTATCCCGGATAGTCGGGAAATCCCTAGCATCGGCCTCCCAATCCCGGCGAGTGCGCCGGGATGACAAGGCGGAAAGGGAGGTGAGTACGGATGACGGTTCTCAAGGTTGACAAGGCGGCTCCCGTCGTGGAGATCTACAAGCACGGTTAGACCGTATTTAGGGGCCGATCTCGGCCCGCTTGCGTAAGGGGCTGGATCGGTCCCTGTCTTCGGTCGTCATTGACGGTCGGCATCGGGGAGCCGGTAAGTTACCCGATAACCTGTGAAGTTCCCTATGGCAGTTCCGGCCCATGAATCAGATGATCGCCCGCATGGCTGATCTCGGCTCCAATTTGCGCAAAGCGCGCGAACGCCTCGGGTTGACACAGGAACAGGTCGCGCAGCGCAGCGGAGTCCATGCGACGGAGGTCAGCCGGATCGAGACGGGAAAGCGCGATCCACAGGTCTCAACGGTGCGGCGGCTTGCCAAAGCCGTAGAGGTGAAGCCGGCGCGACTCCTTGACTAGGTGACGCCCCCAGCGGGTGCCGGCTAGTGGAGATAGATGCGCCCGTACTCCGCCAGAGACCGCCGCAGTTGCTCCCGCTGCGAGGGGCGGAGGTCACCCGGCCAGACGTCCCAGCGCGGATGGGACTCCATCTCCTCCAGGTGGCGCTCGCGCAGTTCCTCCGTGGTGGCGATCACGCGCGCCGGCGCGCCGACGGCGACGCTGCCGGCGGGGATCTCGCCGCGGACGACGGCGCCGGCGCCGATGATCGCGTCGTCGCCGATCACCGCCCCCGGCAGGACCAGCGTGCCCGCACCGATGTAGCAACGCCTGCCGATGAAGACCGGACGCACCTCGGTGAAGCCGGTGCTTCGCTTGATCGCCGCGTCGTGGGCGATGATCCGCACGTCGTTGGCGATGATCGTGTGGGACCCGATCTCGATCGCCCAGGCGTACTCGGCGTCGATGAAGGTGCGCAGGCCGACGCGGATCGGCGGCTCGGCGCGCAGGCCGCGCTTTCGCATCGCCGCCAGCGAGCGCTCCCCCCGCAGGCGCCCGAGCAGGCGCGCGCGCCAGCTCGATGCTTCGACGCCACGAGGATCGAGGTTCATCGGCGGCGACTCTGCCCGCGGCTCTCGCACCTCTCGCTCTGTCTGCTCGACGCTCATCCGGCCAGCTCGGCGAAGTTCGGCCACAGCCGCAGGTCGATTTCGGGGAAGTCCTCCGCCAGCCGGGTCACGTCGTTACGGTAGGCGCGCAGATAGGCGGCGCGGACGAGCGGGTCCAACTCTGGCTTGGCCGGTTGGCGATTGGGATGGGCCTCGAGGTCGGGGGCGAAGCTCGAATCCGAGAGTCCGAGGAAATCGAGCGTCCTGCGCAGCTCCGCCGCTGGCTCGGACGAGCAGCGCTCGTACTGGAGCACGAGGATCTGGGAGCGGTCGAAGTGCTCGAGCCAGGCCATCAGCTGGGCGTGGTAGAGGCCGCGGGCGAACGCCTCCATCGGGGCGTGCTGACTGAGCGGCAGGCCGGCCTGCGCGGCGACCCAGGCGTCATGCTCGAGACCGGACAGATAGCGCTCGAGCGGGTCGCGCAAGAGCACGAGGAGCTTGGCACCCGGGGCCGCGGCGGCGAGGAGGGGTGGGACCCAGGGCGCCGCCAGGTAGGAGGGGGTCCACTCGCCGCCGATGACGCCGGCCGGGCGCGGGAAGTAGCGACGGTAGCCGCTGGCGTCCGCGGCGCCGAAACCGCCCTTGTAGAAGCGGTCGAAGTAGTGGAGCTCCTTGGCCGCCGGCGAGGGGGCGACATCGGGATGCGAGGCGAGCAGGCGGAACCAGCGGGTCGTCCCGCAGCGCTGCCCGCCGATGCCGACGAAGTCGGGCTCGGCGACCCTCGATCCGGCCGGGCAGAGCGGCGGCAGCGGCGGCTCGATGACGCCTTCCCCTTCTTCGCGGCGCTTGCCGGTCAGCCGCCGCGCCAGTTTCCTCGCGATGATCCGCGAGTTGTCGATCGCCGAGGACTCCTCGGCCCGCTGTCGACTCTGAGCTTGGGTCTGCAATTGGCGCCTCTGATCGTGTGGTCGGGGACCGGCCCAACGCATCCAATCCCCGTTTCCTTTCGCACGACCCAAAAGTTCTGGGCGAGTACCTGCGTTCGGCCGCCGACGATGAAGACGATCGACCCGCCCCAGGACCCCCCGAGCCAGAGCTCGCCGCCGTCCAACAACAATGCGGCGCACGCGGTGCACGGCGTCTTCGACCCCCCCGAGAGCTTCGCCCTGACGGCGCTCGCCCGGCACAAGCGCGTCGTCGTCATCCTGGCCATCCTCGGCGCCCTGGTCGGCGCCGCATTGGGGTTCCTGCGGCCGGCCACCTACGAAGCCACG
>JASLJO010000226.1 GCA_030152505.1 Solirubrobacterales bacterium
TGGCTGCCGTCGCCGAAGACGGTCAGCGGCCGGTCCTGCAGCGCCTGGCGCAGGAAGGTCGGGATCGCGCGGCCGTCGTGGGCGCGCATCCGCGGGCCGTAGGTGTTGAAGATGCGGACGATCGCGGTGTCGACACCCTGCTGGCGGTGGTAGGCCATCGTTAGCGCCTCGGCGTAGCGCTTCGCCTCGTCGTAGACGCCGCGCGGGCCGATCGGGTTGACGTGGCCCCAGTAGTCCTCCTGCTGGGGGTGGACCTGAGGGTCGCCGTAGACCTCGCTGGTCGAGGCCAGCAGGAAGCGGGCGCGCTTGTACTTGGCGACGCCAAGCATGTGGTGGGTGCCGTGCGAGCCGACCTTGAGCGTGTGCAGCGGCAGCCGCAGGTAGTCGATCGGGCTGGCCGGCGAGGCGAGGTGGTAGACGAAGTCAACCGCCTCGGGGATGTCGACCTGCTCGGTGATGTCGATGTTGCGGAACTCGAAGGCGTCGTCGCGGATGTGCTCGATGTTCTGCAACGAGCCGGTCTCGAGGTTGTCGACGCAGATCACCCGGTGACCCTTGCCGAGGAGGTGCTCGCACAGGTGCGAGCCGAGGAAGCCGGCGCCGCCGGTGATAACGCAGGTGCTCATCGCCGCCGGATGCTACAGACCGCCCCTCCGAGAGTGAAATAAACGAGAGAGTTCGCAAATAGCGGCGAACCATGCCGGTCACCCGTCCAGGTGGGGGGAGAGCCCCGCCCCGTCCCAGGCTCTAGGTGGCATGTTCGCGCCAGAGAGCTGACCGATGCAGGGAGGTATTGCAACAGCCGGGCGCAAGCGCGCCGCCGTCGAGCTCGTCGCCCGCGAGGACGCCGAGCTGCGCCGCACGGCGCGGCGCTTCTCCCTCTGCGAGGACGACGCCGAGGACGCCTACCAGAGGGCGCTGGAGATCCTCCTGGTGAAAGCGCCCAGCGACCGGCCGCGCGAGCTGGTCCGCTGGATGAAGACCGTGGTCAAGCACGAGGCGCTGGCGCTGCGTCGTTACCGCGAACGGATGCTGGGGGTGGGGTCCGATGAGGTGGGCGACCCCGTCGAGCGACTCGCCTCCGACAACGCCGGGCCGGGAGAGCGCACCGAACAGCGTGAGCAGCTGGCCCGAAGTCGAGAGGCGCTGCGGGCCCTGAAGCCGGCCGAGCTGCGCGCGCTGACCCTGCTCGCCGCCGGCTACACCTATCTGGAGATTGGCGAGATCACCGGCTTCAGCCAGACAAAAGTGAACAGGAGCTTGGCCGAGGGGCGGGAGCGCTTCCGCCGTCTGTTGAGCAGCAGCGAGGACGGCGGCCGCTGCAACGAGCTGGTGCCGCTGATGTCGGCCTACTGTGACGGCGAGGCGAGCCCAGAGGACGAGGCCGCGGTACGCGAGCACCTGCGGGCCTGCGCGGCATGCCGGGCGACGATGCGCTCTTACCGGGCGGCCCCAGCGGCCGTCGCCGCCCTTTCCCCCGCCCTGCCGGCCCCGCGCTCGCTGTTCGAGCGGGCGCACGAGCTGCTCGTCAGCCTGCACTCTCGCCTGCCTGGCGGTGGCGGCGGGGAGGGCGATCGCATCGCCCAAGTGGCCGCCGCGGGTGGCTCGCGTGGCGCCGGCATGGCCGCCCTGGCCAAGGCGCTGGCGATCTGCGCGGGCACGGTCGGCGGGGCCGCCGCCTGCGTGGCGACGGGAGTCGCGCCGGCGCCACTGGACATTCGGCCCGATCATGCCACCGGCGCGACGATCGAGCGGGTGTCGAGACAGGCGGTCGAAGAGGTGGCTCCCCCGGCGGTCGAATACGAACCGGCACCACCACCCAGCCAGGCGCAGGCGCAACCGGAGCGTCCACCGCAGGCCGAAGCCCAACCCGAGCCTGAAGCGAGCGAAGCGGCGCCGGAAGCGGCAGCGCAGGGCGCAGTCGAATATAGGCCCCCACCCGAATCGGCCGCTCCATCGCCCGCTGCCGAACCGGCTGCCGGCTCCAGCGGAAGTGCGGCCGGGGAGTTCGGCCCGTGAGGCCGATGGCGGCTTTGATCACGTTGGTCGCCGCATTGCTCGCCAACCCGGCGGTTGCGGCCGCAGCGCCACCGCGTCCGACCGACCTGTTCGTCCCCGGCGGCGTGTGGCACGCGGACAACAGCTTCACACTCACCTGGGCCAAACCTCCGATCGGCGGGCCGCCACTTGCCGCAACGCATGTCCGGATCCGCGATCCGCAGGGCATCGCAATCGGCGAGAGTCAGCTGAGCGGGAGCAGCGACGGAGTCGGCGGGCTGACAGTGCCCAAGGTCCCGGGCGCCTACAGCGCTGAAGTGTGGTTCGAGAGCATCAGCGGAGAGATGGGGCCGGCGGCGAGCACCGAGCTGCGCTTCGATGACGACCGGCCGGAGGCCGTCGCCCCCGGCTGGGTACCGGAATGGATCGGCCGCACCACCTTCCCGTTGCGAGTTCGCCTCGGTCACCCCTCGGGGCCGCAACCGCTCTCCGGGATTCGCGGTTACGCGGCCGAGATCGATGCCGATCCGGGCGGCGTGCCCTGCTCCGCACCGTCTCGCTGCAGCGAGACAGAGACCACGCTGCGCGGCGGAATCGATGAAGACGAGCTGTCGATCGACATCCTGCCCGAGGGGACGAGCTATCTCCACGTCGTCGCCGTCTCCGGCGCCGGGATGAAGTCGGCGACGAGCGGGCGGGCGGTGCTGCGCGTCGACACCACCTATCCGGTCACCTACCTCTCCGGCGCGCCGGGCGGTTGGACCGACCGGACCGTCGAGCTCACCGCCGACGCAAGCGACGACCGCTCGGGGATGGCCACCGAGGATGAGGCGCGCCCGCCGTTCACCGCGATCCGGATCGACGACGGGGCACCCGAGATCGCGCCCGGCCCGAGCGTCAAGACGAGCGTGATTGCCGAGGGGGCGCATCGGATCGCCTACTACGCGCGTGACGCGGCCGGCAACATCGACGATGGGGCGGCCGCCAACGGCGTCCCGGACCACGCGCCGCGAACGGTCTGGGTGCGGATCGACCGCACGCCGCCTCGCGTCGCCTTCGCCAACTCGCAGGACGCGAGCGATCCCGACCTGATCCGCGTACGGATCGTCGACTCGCTTTCGGGTCCGGATCTCTCACGGGGCTGGATCGGCGTCCGCCGTACCGGCAGCGGCGATCAATTCACGATGCTTCCCCGAGCCGCCCCTGGAAGTGGGGAGCTTCGTGCACGCTGGAACTCCGATACCCATCCGATCGGCGAGTACGAGTTCAAGGCGATCGCCTATGACGCTGCCGGAAACCTGGCCATCGCCACCCGGCGCATGAACGGCGCCGCGATGATTCTCGCCAACCCATTGAAGGCGACGACGACGCTGCGCGATGCCTTCCGGCCCCGGGGGGTGAGCCGCACCGTGCCCTACGGTCGTGGTGTCCGCCTCGACGGCCACCTGTTCACCGGTTTGAGCTCGCCCCTGAGCGGGGCACCGGTGCGGATCGTCGAACGGTTCGCGGCCGGCTCCCGGCCGTCCATGCGAGTCTCGACCGTGCGGACTGGTCCCACGGGCGCCTTCTCGATCCGCACTGCCCCCGGACCGAGCCGGACCGTCGAGCTCGTCTTCGACGGCGGATCCACCCTGGCCCGCTCAGTCGGCCCTGTGCTGCAACTGGATGTGCGCAGCCGCATCCAGTTGCGGGCCTCGGCGAACTCCGCTCAGGTCGGTGGCGAGCCGCTGACCTTCAGCGGCAGAGTCGTCGCGCCGGCCGGAACGATTCCCGCCGACGGCATGCCCGTTCAACTCCAGTTCCGAGCGGGTCATTCCCCTTGGTCAGAGTTCCACACGGCCCAGACCGATCGGCGCGGCCGCTTTCGCTACGCCTATCGCTTCAGTGACGACGACAGCCGCGGGGTCCGCTTCCAGTTCCGCGCCTACGTCCAAGCTCAGGACAACTGGCCGTTCGAGCCCGCCGGCTCACGCCCGGTCATCGTGCGAGGGATCTAAACGCCGGTTTTAGGGTCATCCCGGTAGGGGTGAAACGTCTTGTACTTTTTCGTTGAGCGCAGCGGGCGTCAGCCAAGCCCAATTCACCGAAAAAGTTAAGTGGAACCCCTACCGGGGTGACCCTAACGCAGAGCCGTGAGCTGTTCGCTCACCTGATCGACGAGACCCTGGGCGCGTGAGGTCTGCGTGTCGATCGTTTTGCGCACCCGCCGCTGGCGTTTGCGCGCCTCGCGCTCGACTCGGCTGCGCGTCTTGCGTGCTTCGGTCGTTGCCTTGCGGCGTACGCCGGCGCCGCGACGCTCGCTGCGCTTGACCGTGCGGCGAAGCCGCGTGCCGTAGGAGCGAAGTTGTTTCCGCGCGGCGCTGCGGGCGGTAAAGGGCTCGACCAACTCGACGACGCGGTCACCGACCTCGAGCACAGCGCCAACCGGGACGTCGACGGCGCTTTCGGCCGCGGCGCGGGCCTGCGCGGCGCGGGAGGGAGCTGGCGCCGGTTTGCTTTTCGCCTGCGATTTTGGTTTCGAGTTGCTGCTTGCTTTACCGGTACTGGGCTTGGTTGCCATGAAAGATCATCCCTTCGGGAGTGGTTTGGAGGGGCGGGGGTCCGCGAGTGTAGCGAACATACGTTCTTCCGAACACCTGTTCTAACCTCCCTTCCCCATCCGGTTACGTCTGAGTGCACCGGCCAAGCAGATCAAGGACGCAAAGATGCGCGGCGGCCGTGCACTCAGACGGCGTTACGGATCGTCGCCAGGCCCAGCTCGCCCGCGGCGGCTGCAATCGGATAGCGGGCATCGAGGCCGAGATCGGCATTGGCGAGCGTGAGGTCGCCGAAGGCCAGCGCCCCCCCGGCCTCGCGGACGATCAGCTGTGCGGCCGCTATGTCGACCGAGCGACAGGGCCGCAGGCTGAGCATGCCATCGAGCCGGCCGGCGGCGACATAGGAGGCGGTGATCGCGATCGAGCCGATGACCCGCAGACGGAAGACGTCGCCGTCGAGAGCCTCGTCCAGCGACAGCATCCGCCCGGGCGCCGCCGACTCGACCCCCAGCAGCTCCAGCTTCTCGCCGTCGGCGCCCACCCCGACCTGCTCGCCGTTCAGGGCCGCGCCTTCCCCTTTGCCGGCGGTGAACTCCTCCCCGGCGCCGAAGTCGTAGACATAGCCGAACTCGACGTCGGCCATCGAGGGGCCGGAGGCGTCCGCAAGGCTGAGGCTGTGCGAGGGGAGCGTGCGGCGGACGTTGAGCGAGCCGTCGATCGGGTCGATCACCACCCGCGCCGAGCCGCCGTCTCCGAAGCTGACCTCGCCGCGCTCCTCGGAG
>JASLJO010000232.1 GCA_030152505.1 Solirubrobacterales bacterium
ATCGCGCAGCACTCTATAGAAGCCCGACGCCCGGCCGAGGCCGGGCGTCGCCGTCTGCAGCGGCCAGTGCAGCCACCCCTCCCCCGGTCGCCTTGGCCGTGTACATCGCCCGGTCGGCGGCGGCGAGCAGGTCCTCGGCCGGCGGCCTGCCGTACTCGTCGAAGAGCGCGATGCCGATGCTGACCGAGAGTGGCTGCGGCCGCCCGTCGCCCAGCACGGGCTCGGCCGCCGCCACCGCATCGACCAGGCGCTCGGCGACGACCTGTGCGCCGATATCGTCGACCTCCGGCAGCAGCACCCCGAACTCGTCGCCGCCGAGCCGGGCGGCGACACCGCGCCCGATCGTGTCGGTCCCTCTCAGGTTGTCTCGCAGGGCGTCGGCGACGACGCGGAGCGCCGCGTCGCCGGCGGCATGACCGAGCTCATCGTTGATCTGCTTGAAGCGGTCGAGATCGGCGAGGAGCAACGCCCCGCCATTCCCGTAGCGCCGCGTGTGCGCCAGCTGCCGCTCGACCTCCTGCTCGAAACGATGGCGGTTGAAGAGGCCGGTGAGCGAGTCGTGCTGCGAGAGGCGCTCGAGCTCGTCCTCTAGTTCCTTGCGGTCGGTGACGTCGCGCGCGACGGCGTAGATCAGCTCCTCGTCCGGTAGGGGCGTCGAGCACCACTCCAGCCAGTGGACCTTCCCCGCCTTGTCGAAGTAGCGGTTCCGGAACTGCAGTGTGCCGTCCCCCGCACCGATCGCCGCGGCCTCCTCTTCGGTGCGCTCGCGGTCGTCGGGATGGATGAACTCGACGAAGGGACGCGCGAGCAGCTCCTCCTCGCGGTAGCCGAGGATGCGTTCGAAGGCCGGGTTGATCCGCTTGAAGCGACCGTCGAAGCCGGCGATGCAGACCATGTCCAGAGAGAGCTCGAAGTGGCGGGCGCTCTCCATCTCCAGCGTCCGCAGCGTCGTGGCAAAGCGCCCGGTGAGGCCGCCGACGAAGAGGTAGACGACGGCGCGGTTGACGTAGCCGATCGCCGTGACCGGCTGGTCCAACATCAGGGTGCCGGCCGAGGACAGCACGAAGGCAAGGCCGCCGGCCAGCAGGCCCGCCCGGGTGCCGGCCGAGATCGCCACCAACACGACCGGGATGACGTAGAGGAAGCTGATCGCATCGCCGAGCGTGCCGACCGTCGCCCGCGCGGCAAAGATCGCCGCGAAGAGGAGGGCCGCGGCGGTGATGCCGGTCGAGCGACGCTCTGTCAGGAGGCCCATGGTGCTACCCAATATCGGCTAGATGCTGCCTCGCGCAAGCCGTGCAAGCGATTATTCGAGCTGGCCGCTCAGTCGTCGCCGGGAGTCCAGAGCGCGCCCTTGTCCTCCTCGCGCGCCTCCTTCTCCGGGGTCCAGATCTCCTCGCGCGCCTCGGCCTGCTCCTTGGGAATCGGCACGGCCGACTCGGCGACAAGATCGATCGCCTTGCGGAAACGGATGTCGTCGCGGATCATCCCGTCGCGGCCACTCTCTCGCAGCCGCTTCAAGAGCTTCTCGGGGGTCGTGTTCTCGTGTTCGGCCGAGTGCTCCAGGGCCTCGACCATCTCCTCCTCGGAGACCTCGATTCCCTCGGCGTCGGCGATCGCCGCCACCACCGCCTCGCGCTTCAGGTCGGCCTCGGCCTCTGGCTTCGACTCCTCGATCATCTGCTCGCGCGTCTTGCCCTGCATCTGCAGGAAGGCGTCGGGGCTCATGCCGCGCCCGGCGAGCTGGCGCTCGATCCGCTCCCAGCGCTCGGTCGCACGTGCGGTGGTGAGCTCGTCCGGGAGGTCGAGCTCGGCCTCGGTCACCGCGGCATCGACCGCGGCGATGCGGAAGTCCTGCTCGGCCCGCTCGCCGAGCGCCTCGGCGAGCCGCTCGGCGATGTCCGCGCGCAGCTCCGCCAGCGTGTCGAACTCTGAGGCCTCGGCGGCGAAGCCGTCGTCGAGCCCCGGAAGCACCTTTTCCCGGACCTCCTTCACCTCGACCGTGAAGACGGCGTCCTTGCCGGCGACCTGCTCAGACTGGTAGTCCTCGGGAAAGGTGACCGCGACCTCGCGCGTCTCCCCCCCTTTCGCCCCGGCGAGCTGCTCCTCGAAACCCTCGATCATCTGACCGCCGCCGAGCTCGAGCAGGAAATCGGTCGCCTTACCGCCCTCGAAGGCCCGGCCGTCCAGCAGGCCCTCGAAGTCGAGCAGCAACATGTCGCCGTCGGCGGCGGCGCGCTCAACCGGCTCCAGCTTGGCGAAGCCCTCGCGGATCCGTTCGATCTCACGGTCGACCATCTCCGCCGGTGCCTTGGTCTCGGTCTTACCGACCTCGAGTCCCCTGTACTCGCCCAGCTCGGCCGCCGGCCGCACGCCGATCTCGAACTTGAATACGAACGGCTCTCCCTGCGCCTTCGGAGTCGAGACGACGTCGACGCTGGGACCGCCGACCGAGGCGATGCCCGAGTCGAGCAGAGCGCGTTCGTACCACTCGGGCAGCGCCTCGTGGATCGCCTCCTCGAGCACCGTGGCGAAGCCGAGCCGCTGGATCACCAGCGCGGGCGGCGCCTTCCCCTTGCGGAAGCCGGCCATGCGCGTCTCCCCGGCCAGCGAGCCGGCGGCGCGCTCGACCGCGCGCTCGACGTCCGCCGCCGGGACCTCGACCTCGACGCTGACGCGCGAGCCCGGCAACTCTGAGACTTTTGGCTGCATCGAGCGGAGGACCCTATCGGGCGCGACGCAGCAATCCCCGGCGGACCGCGACGGCGAAGTCGATGGCGAAGGCGAGGCCGCGACCCAGGGGGCCGGTCACGAACCATGCGCGAGCCCTATTCATCGCGCCCGGCGGAGGTCAACCGCTCTTCCAGCAGCGCACCGTGCCCGGCGGCCACCGCCCGTTGCGCACGGCGCTCGTCGAGCTCCACCCCGCGCTCACGCGCCAGGTCGAGCAGATCCTGCTTTTCGGTCCCTTCGCGGGCGACCTCGAAGAAGACCCAGGCGAGCACACCGAGCGCGAGGAACGTCCCCTCGACCATCATGATCACGCCGGCCGTGCTCTGGTCGGCCAGCGCCGAGATCCCCCAGTGGCGCTCTCCCGGCGCGTAGATCGGGTAGAGCACCGAACCCGACCACATCAGGACGTTGCCGAGGATCGCGCCGCTGAAGCGGACCCCGATGACGTAGGCGACCTTCCAACCGGCGCCGAACCATTCCGGCTTGGGCAACGGGCCGAAGACCGGCATCCACATCAGGCAACCGAAGAAGAGGAAGGTCGCGTGCTCGAGCGCGTGGATCGGCGCCGTGCCGTAGGCGGCGTCGTAGATCCCCGGAATGTGCCAGAGGTAGAAGTTGATCGTCCAGAGCGGGAAGGCGAGGAGCGGGTGGGCGAGGACCTGCAGGCGGTTGAAGAGGGGGATCGCCAGGATCGGCTGCAGGAGCGATTTGGTCAGGCCGAGGACGATCAGGAGCGTGGCGACGTCGCCGATCAACAGGTGCTCGACCATGTGCGCGATCACCAGCTCCTCGGCGATGTGGCCGATCGGGCTGAAGAGGGCGATCGAGATCGTCAACAGGCCGGAGCCAAAGCAGATCTGGCGCCAGAGCGGCACCCCGCGGCCGTCCCAGGAGAGAACGAGGACGCGGTGCCAGTAGAGAACGCCGGCAATCGTGATCGGGATCACCTCGATCGGCGCGAAGGCGCCGGCCACGTGCGCGAAAAGCAGGCTCACAGTGGTAGCTTGGCATCTACGTGAGCGCCGGTCCGAACCGCTTCCCTCCGATCGGCAGCTACGGCTTCCTCTCCGACTGTCACACCAGCGCCCTGGTTTCCTACGACGGCTTGGTCGAGTGGCTCTGCCTGCCACGCTTCGACTCGGCCAGCGCCTTCGCTGCGCTGCTCGACCGCGGTGCCGGCCACTTCAAGCTGAAGCCGCGCGGCGTGATCGTGCCGATCAGCCGCCGCTACGAGCCCGGCACGCTGGTGATCGAAACGACCTGGGTGACCGACACCGGCTGGGTCATCGTCCACGACGCGCTGACGATCGGCGACTGGGTCGAGCAGGAAGGGCCGGGCTCGCGGCCGCGCACCGAGCACGAGTCCGACCACTCGCTGCTGCGCACGATGACCTGCGTCGACGGCGAGGTCGAGATGGAGATGGAGTGCGTGCCGCGCTTCGCCTACGGCGCCGAGGCCGCGGCCTGGAGCGGCGGAGAGCTGGGCGAAGCCACCGCATCCGGCGACGGAATGGAGCTGCAGCTGACCAGCGACATGGAGCTGACGGTCGAGGGCGACACGGCCCGCGGCACGGTCAGGCTGCGCGAGGACGAGACCAGCTTCTGCGCCCTCACCTGGGGAGAGAACGACCTCGGCGGCCCGCGCAGCGCGCCCGAGGCGCTGGAGCGGCTCGACTCGACCGAAGACTTCTGGCGCAAGTGGCTGCGCGACGGCGACTTCCCCGACCATCCCTGGCGCATCCACCTGCAGCGCTCGGCGCTGGTGCTGAAGGGCCTCACCTACGCGCCGACCGGAGCGATCCTCGCCGCGCCGACCACCTCGCTGCCCGAGACGCCCGGCGGCGAACGCAACTGGGACTACCGCTTCAGCTGGATCCGCGACTCGACCTTCAGCCTCTGGGCGCTGCACACGCTCGGCTTCGACCAGGAGGCGCGCGACTTCATGCGCTTCATCCTCGGCATCTGCCGTAAGGACCCGCAACTGCAGATCATGTATGGGATCGGCGGCGAGAAGGAGCTGACCGAGAGCACCCTCGACCACCTCGACGGCTACGGCGGCGCGCGCCCGGTGCGGATCGGCAACGGCGCCTTCGACCAGCGCCAGAACGACGTCTGGGGCGCGCTGCTCGACTCGATCTACCTGCACGAAAAAGCCCTCCGCGGCTCGGCGGCCCCCTCTGATCGGGCGCTGATCCGCCAGCAGGTCGAAGCGGCGATCGAAGCCTGGCACCACCCGGACCAGGGAATCTGGGAGTCGCGCGGCGAGCCACAGCATTACGTCTCCTCGAAGCTGATGATCTGGGTCGCGGTCGACCGCGGCGCTCGCCTCGCCCGCTGGGCCGGGTTCGACGACCTGGCCGGGGAATGGGACGAGACAGCCGACGAGATCCGCGCGGAGATCCTCGACAAAGGAGTCCGCGATGGCGTCTTCCGCCAGCACTACGACACCGACGCGCTCGACGCCTCCACTCTGCTGATCCCGCTGCTGCGCTTCCTCCCCCCCGACGATCCTCGTGTGTGCGCCACCGTCGACGCGATCGACGAGCAGCTCACCCAGCACGGCCTCGTCCTCCGCTACAGGGTCGAGGAGACCGACGACGGGCTCAGCGGCGAGGAGGGCACCTTCCTGATCTGCTCCTTCTGGCTGGTCTCGGCGCTCTCGGAGATCGGCGAGCCGCGAAGGGCCCGGGCGCTATGCGAGCGGCTGCTCGAGGCGGCCGGCTGGCTCGACCTGTACGCGGAGGAGCTCGATGCGCCGAGCGGCCGCCACCTGGGCAACTTCCCCCAGGCCTTCACCCACCTGGCGCTGATCAACGCGGTCTCCCACGTGATCGCCGACGAGCAGCGCGCCGACGGCGGCCCGACCGCCGTCTTCAGCGAGATGGGCGGGGTGCGCGAGGGGGTCTGAGCCGTGGGATTCGCTGCTCAGACCAATGACTTACAGACAAAATAATTACCTTCGCTCTATATTGCCCGGGGATGGCAGGGCCCAGAGATGGCGGGGAGAGCCGAGGCAAGGAGGCACGCTACCGGCGCGCGGCGCTGCACCAACCGCTGCGCCGGCGGATCGCGCGGCGCCTCGCCGAGGGTGAGGAGGCGTGCGCCGACGAGCTCGCCTCCGAGCTCGGGGCGCCGCGCGGCAGGGTCGCCTACCACCTGAGCGTGCTGCTCTCGCGGCGCGTGCTGCAGGTGGTGCCGAGGCGCAACCCGGCTCCTCCCCGCTATCGCTGGGGGCCCGACGCGCAGTGGGCGCGTGACGTGCTCGCCGAGGAAGAGAGAAAAGAACCGTAGTCCGAGCCAAGGGGGGAGAGTTTTGCCTTCTGTGCCCTTAGATAGGTCCAGCGATGGATGAGATGACAGAGAACCGAGACCCCGCGAGGGAGGACACGGCGATCGAGGCGGCCGTGCTGCAGCAGCTGTTGGCACTGCACCCGGTGCAGCTGACACGCGCCGAGACCGTGCGGGAGATCGCCGGCGAGACGACCGACTTCGCCCAGACCGACCCGATCGAACGCGCCATCGACCAACTCTCGATCGCTGGACTGGTGCACGTCAACGGGGACATCGTCCTACCCAGCCGGGCCGCACTGCGCTTCTACGAGCTGCTGGAGTGAGCGGCGCCCCCGACGGCCGGTCGGTCGTCGGGATCGAGGAAGCGCTCGACGGCGCCCAGCGTCTCGACCGGCGACTCCCAGAGGAGGTTGTGTCCGTTCGGTACATCGACTCTGGTCAGCAGCTCGCCGAGCTCCTCCTTGTAACGACGGTGATGGCCGCTGCCGTCGAAGAGCGGCCTCTCGGCGGCGACGATCAGGGTCGGAACCCGGGCAATCGGCGGCGGCGGCAGGGTCATCTCGCTCCAGGCGACGACCACGGTGCTCGGACAGAAGCTGAAGCGAAACCGCCCGTCCGCCCCTTTGCGGACGTCATCCTCGACGAAGGCCGCGACGACATCGCGCGGCGAGGCGACGATCGCGTCGTTTGACATCAGAGCGTTGACCGCCCCGTCGACCGTGGCAAAGCTCCAGTCGAGGCGTTCGAGCTCGGCACTGCGCAGGGCTCGCTCGGGGGGCACCGTCACGGCCGGGTCGAGCAGAGCCAGAGCCTGCGTACGATCGACCGACCGCGCTGCCAGAGTGGCCGCCAACAGACCGCCGAAGCTGTGACCGACCCAGCTGACCCGCTCGACGCCGAGCGAGTCGACCGTCTGTTCGATGTCGTCGACGTGGGCGTCGACGTTCCACGGCGGCTCTTTGCCTGACGCGCCGTGGCCTCGCAGGTCGACCGAGACCACGGAGTGACCGCTCTGTGCCAATCGCGCGCCCAAGTCCCCGAAGATGGCGCCGTGCTGGGCAACGCCGTGGATGCAGACGACCGCGCTCGCATCGCTCGGCCCCCAGCGGTGGGTGTGCAGCTTCATCTCGCTCCTCCCTGGATGTCGGTCCTCACTTGCCGGCGGTGAACAGCGCGACGACGCCCTGCACCCTGACCTCGGACGATGGGAATACTTCAGCCAGACCCGCTTCGAGGTCCTCACGGCGGTCTTCGAGGTTGGAGAACGTGCCTTTGCGATTGAGGCGCTCTGTGGCCTTGCGCGACCGCTTGCTGTGGTCCTCCTCGAGACCCAGAACGGTCACGCCGAAAAGCGTCCCTCCCGGGACAAGCGCTTCCCTGGCGTGCTCGAAGGCGACCCGCTTCTCGCGCAGCGTCCCCGGAACGCAGTGCAGGAGGTTCGACATCGCCACCGATTCGAACGATTCAACGGGAAGGCCCCAGGGTTCGAGCAGGTTGGCCCGGTGCGTGCGCGGCCGGTAGCGCCGCAGACGGCGCGCGGCAAACCTGAGCGAGTCCGGGTTCAAGTCCATCAGGGTGAGCTCCGGGGAGTCGGTCGGGAAGCGACATCTGTCGATCAGGTACCCGCTGGCCACGCCGATGTCGAGATGGCGACCGCGAACGTTTTCGTCATACAGCTCGAGAATGTGACCTTTGGGACAGCGCCAGAGCCGCGGCAGGGTGTACCGCATCACGACCAGGTCGTAGAGAGGGAGCGTGAGCCGGGTGTATGCGGCCTGTCCCGCGTGCGCCGGGTCGTCCATGTCCGTCCGCACCGCCATCTCCGCGTCAGCTTGCATCGACTTGCCTTTCCTCGGGTGATTTGCTCAGCGACGCGAGCAGCTCATGCAACACTCGCGCTGTCTCGTCTGCGTGTTCCCACATCATCGTCAAGTGATTCCCAGGCACTCGCACGGCCTCCAGCGGCCGTAGGATCTCCACCATCTCGTCGACTTGGCCGTCGACCGCTGCGAACGGCTCTTCCGCTCGGACCATCAACACGGGGGTGCTGAGTTCCTCTGGCGTCCACTCGCCGAACAGCTGGAAGTAATGTGCCATCGCGGTCAGTCGCGCGTCGTCCGGCGAAGCAAGGAGCTGCTCTCCCTGGTCCACGGGAGACGTCGGCAGGGCCTCCAGCAGCTTCGTCGTGTCAACCGAGGTGGACGGCGTGTCGAGGAGCACGACCGCCGCCGCGGGCGTTCCCATTCGCTCGAGCGATGCCGCCACGACGTGGGCGACCCAGCCGCCAGACGAGTATCCGACAAGGGCCACGCTCGATTCGCCGCAATCTCGTCGGATCGCCTCTGCGGTCGACTCGGCGAAGGCGTCGAGATCGGCCGGGAGGGGCTCCCCTGCCGCGAAGCCCGGCAGCGGGAGCCCGACCGCGGACCGCCTGTCACGCAGCCCTTGCGCGAGCCTCGCGTATTCCTGAGGGCCCGACATCGCGACCATCGACGAGACCAGGATCACTCCGGGCGAGGCCTCACCCTCGGCGAGGCTGACGGCGGGGGGGGAATCTCCTGCGCCGAGGGGGCGATCGAATGTCGGCCGGTACCTGGCGGCCTCCCTGAGAAAGTCCATGAACGCATCGACCTCGCCCCGTTCCCGAGCCCGATCGAGCAGGCCGGCGAAGGTGCCGGCCGGCCGGCCGTTGTCGGCTGCGGCCGGCGCCCCGGAGTCCAGCGCACGGCTGACGTGACGCGCCAGCTCTTGAGCGGTCGGTTGGTCGGCGAGGACGGAAACGGGTACCTGCACACCGACCGCCGCCGCAAGGCGCTTGCGGATCTCCATCGCGCCGATCGAGCTGATCCCGATCTCGAGGAAGGGCCGGGTCGGGTCGACAGCAGCCGCCCCGTCGTGGCCGAGGATCGCGGCGATTTGCGTGCGGAGGAGATCGAGGACCGCCGCCTCGCGCTCCTCGGCGCCGAGCGCCGCGAGCCGACTCGCCAACGCCTCCGGCCGATGCCTCGGGCGAACGCCGGTGAGCTCACGCAGGACCTCGGGCAGGAGACCCGCCTCGCCCATGCTCCGCAGTCGCGCGGGGCTGAAGCGGACCGGCGCCAACAGAGGCATGTCGAATTCTCTGGCGGCGTCAAAGAGGGCCATCGCGTCCTCGGTCCGCAGCGGTACGACGGCGTCGCGCCGCACCTCGTCCTCCTCCCCGGCCCAAGCGCTCCACGCAATCGAGGCGGCATCCAGGCCGAGGCCTCGGCGGTGGAACGCCAATGCATCGAGGAAGGCGCCACAGGCCGCCACCGAGGCCTGGCCCGTGCCCCCGAGGAGCCCGGCGAGGGAGGAGAAGACGATCAGCCTCGAACCCTCGAGCTCGGCGGTCAGCTCGTGCAATCTCCAGGCGGCCTCGATCCTTGCCCGCAGCGGATCGTCGTCGACGGGCACGTAGACGACGGTGCGCACCGGGTGCTCCGCGGGAATCGAGTCGATCAACCGCCTCAGGGCCGCCGGGTCGGCAAGATCGGCCGGTCCGGCATGTCGGACGTGCTCCATCCCGTGCGCCGCGACAAGATGATCCGCCACCACCGCGCCGCGACCGCTGACGTCGCCGGCGATCAGCACGGTCGCGGCCGGATCGAGCGGCGGGAGGACGCTTCCCTCCGCCGCATCGGCCCGGACGGGAGTCATACGGGGGACCATGGCCTCGCCCGCGCGCAGGGCGATCTGGGGCTCGTGCTCTCCCATCGCCAGGGCTGCGCGCTTCGCATCTTCAGATGCCTCGCTTCCGTCGGTGTCGATCAGGGCGAAGCGTCCGGGGTTCTCCGAGATCGCGGAGCGCACGAGTCCCCAGACAGCCGCGGCGGCCAGGTCGGGGTGCTCGTCGTCGGCGGTGGCGATGGCGTTGCGGGTGATCAGTGTGAGGCGCTCGGCGCTTCGTTTCTCGTCATCGATCCATCGCTGCACGTGGGCCAGCGCCTGCTCGGCGGTCGCCTGCGCGGCGGCGGCGAGATCACCGCCGCCGGCCTCGGCTGGGACGATCTCGGCCGTCTCCCCGCCGGCGCCTCCCACCTCGCCCGGTGAGATCGCCTGCCAACCGACGCCGAAGAGGGAGCGTCGCCGTCGAGTCGATTCCATCTCGCCTCGGTCCAACGGCCCGGACTCGAGCGAGGTGGCGCTGATCGCGGGGGCGCCATCGAGGTCGTAGGCGACGAGACCGCGCCCTCCTTGCCTGGAGGCGAGCACCAGGCGCAGGCTCGAAGCGCCCCCCGAATGCAGGGCCACCTCCCGCCACCTGCGGGGCAACTCGAGCTCGCCCGAGTCCTGCTCGCCGAGGCCGGCGCCTTCCAGCGCAAGCTCGAGCAGGCCGGGGTGCAGCGCGAAGCGCTCGGCGCCATCCACCTCCTCCTCCTCCTCGGACAGCGAGACCTCGGCATGGGCGCCATCGCCCTGCGGAGGCCAGGCGGCCAGCGGCTCGGGGACGACGGGAGAGGAAGACGACAGAACGCCGGCGGCGTGACGGACCCATCCGGCCCCCTCCTCGTCGCGGGCATGGATCGAGAACCTGCGTCGCCCCGCATCGTCCGGCTCCTCGACCGTCGCCTGCAGGGCGACGGCGCCGTGCTCGGCGAGCACCAGCGGCACGTCCAGGACGAGCTCCTCCACCCCCCCGGCGCCGCTCGAAGCGCAGGCCTGCAAAGCCACCTCGAGGAATACCCCCCCGGGCACGAGCACCTCGCCGGCGACCGCGCGCCGGGCCAACCACGGTTGGTCCTGGAGCGAGAGGCCGCCACTCAGCAGCAGGCCGCCGCCGGCCAGCTCGACCGTGCTGCGTAGAAACGGATGACTCGTGGCGGCCTCGCCCGCCATGCCGGACTTGGCCGCTTTCGTCGGACTGGAGTCCGACCAGTAACGCTTGCGCTGGAAGGGGTAGGTGGGCAACGCCACGCGCTTTCGGTCGGCGCCGTCGAAGAAGGCCTCCCACTCGACCACGATGCCGTTGGCGTGGGCTTCGGCAAGCGAGTTGGCAAAGCGTCCGGGGTCGTCCTCGTCGCGGCGCAGAGTCGACAGCAGCAGCGCCTCGGCCGGGTTCTCGAGCTCGTCCTCGACCGTCTCGGCCACTCCGAAGGCGAGCACGGGGTGCGGTCCGACCTCGACGAAGGCGCGGCGACCCGCCCGCAGCAGCGAGCGCAGGACCGGCTCCAGGCGGACCGTCTGCCGCAGGTTTAGGTACCAGTACTCGGGGCCCATCTCGCTCGCGTCGATCTCCTCGCCGGTCACGGTCGAGTGGATCGGGATTTCCGCGCCGCGGGGCGAGATCGAGGCGAAGGCCTCCAGGAGCTCCTCCTCGAGATCCTCGATCTGGGCTGAGTGGGCCGCGTAGTCGACCGCGATGGTCCGGGTACGCACGCCGTCGCGCTCGCAGTCGGCTTCGAGCGCGGCAAGCGCGTCGGGATCGCCGGAGACGACAAGGGAGGTGGGACCGTTGATCGCGGCCAGCGAGACCCGGTCCCCAAGGCCATCCGTGTACCGGGGCAGGCCCTCGGCGGGAAGCGAGAGCGAGAGCATCCCCCCCTTGCCGGCAAGCTTCGCCATCGCCTTGCTGCGCTCGGCGACGACCAGCGAGGCGTCGGCGAGCGACAGCGCCCCGGCGACGTGCGCCGCCGCTATCTCACCCTGGGAGTGGCCGACCACAGCGGCCGGCGTCACGCCGCATTCCCGCCAAAGCCTCGCCAGGGAGACCATCACGGCGAAGAGCGCCGGCTGGACCACGTCGAGGCGCTCCAGCCATCGGGCGTCGGCTTCTCTCAGGACCTCGGTCAGGGACCAGTCGACATGCTCGGAGAGCGCCTCCTCGCAAGCCTCGATGTGGCCCGCGAAGGCAGGCGAGGAATCGATCAGGGCGACGGCCATCTCCTTCCCCTGGGGACCCTGGCCCGGGAACAGGAAGACCGGCTGCTGCCCACGGCGCGTCATGCCCCGGGCGACGCGTGGCGCGTCCCGGCCCTCGGCAAGCGCGTCGAGAGAGGAGAGCAGCTCGACTCGCTCGGCGCCGAGGACGACAGCCCGCCGTTCGAGGGCCGCGCGCGTGCTCACGAGCGAGTGGGCGACGTCGCGCAACGCCAGCTCCGGGTTGGCGCGGAGGTGACTTGCCAGACGCCCCGCCGCGGCTGCCAGCGCGGGCTCCGTTTTCGCCGAGAGCGCCAAGGGGATCTGTCCCGGCAGCGGCCCTGCCGCAGGCCCGTCGGAGTCGCCGCCTTCGCCGTCCGCCCTCGGCGCGGCCGACTCGCGCACCGGGGGCTCCTCCAGGATCGCGTGGGCATTGGTCCCGCTGGCCCCGAACGATGAGACCCCGGCCCTGCGAGGACCCCCATTCGCCTGCCATGGCATCTCCTCGGTGAGCAGCTGGACCCGTCCCGTTTCCCAGTCGATCCTGGTGGACGGGGCATCGACGTGCAGCGTCTTGGGGAGAACTCCTTCCCGCATCGCCAGCGCCATCTTGATCACCCCGCCGACCCCGGCGGCCGCCTGCGTGTGGCCGATGTTCGACTTCAGCGAGCCGAGCCTCAGCGGCGCCTCCCTGTCCTGGCCGTAGGTCGCCAGCAGCGCCCCGGCCTCGATCGGGTCGCCCAGCGTCGTGCCCGTGCCGTGTGCCTCGACCGCGTCGACGTCGCCGGGCCGCAACCGTGCGTTGGCCAGCGCCTGGCGGATCACCCTCTCCTGCGACAGCCCGTTGGGCGCCGTCAGGCCGTTCGAGGCGCCGTCCTGGTTCACGGCGGAGCCACGCAGAACAGCGCGCACCGGGTGGCCGGCCCGCTCGGCGTCGGCCAGCCGCTCGAGGACGAGCATGCCGACGCCGTCGGAGAAACCGGCGCCGTCGGCCGCGTCCGCGAAGGCCTTGCAGCGCCCGTCGGCGGCCAGCCCCATCTGACCGTTGTAGCCGCTGAAGACGGTCGGGGTGGAGAGCACCGTGACCCCTCCGGCGAGCGCGAGGGTGCACTCGCCGCCACGCAGCGCCTGCGCCGCCAGATGCATCGCCACCAACGAAGAGGAGCAGGCGGTGTTCACGGTGATCGCCGGGCCCTCGAGGCCGAGGGCGTAGGAGATCCTGCCCGAGACGATGCTCGCCGAGGCAATTGGCAGAGCCTCATAGTCCTGATAGGCGACCCCGGCGAAGACGCCGGTCAGGCTGCTTCGCAGCGAGAGCGGATCGACCCCGCAGTCCTCGAGGGCCTCCCAGGAGGATTCGAGCAGCAGGCGTTCCTGCGGGTCCATGAAGGTCGCCTCGCGCGGGCCGATCGAGAAGAACTCGGCATCGAAGTCGGCCGCGTCGGGCAGGAAGCCGCCTTCGAGGGAAAAACCGTCGCCCTCGGGATCGAGGTCCCAGCCACGGTTGTCGGGGAGCTCGCCGACCCCGTCGCGGCCCTCCGCGACCAGCCTCCAGAGGTCCTCTGGCGAGGAGACCCCGCCTGGATAGCGACACGCCATGCCGACGATGGCGATCGGCTCGTCGCTCGCCTGGGCCTTCACCGCCACCCGCGCGGGGGCGCCGCTGCGGGTCGAGTCGGCGAGAAGGCGCTCGGCCATCGAGGCCGGGCTCGGATGGTCGAATACGACCGTGGTGGGCAGGCGCAGCCCGGTCTTCTCGCTCAAGCGGTTGCGCAGCTCGACCGCGGTGAGCGATTCGAAGCCGAGATCCTTGAAGGTCCGGTCCGGATCGACGTCCTGTGCGGAGGCGTGACCGAGCACCGCCGCCACCTCGCTGCTGACCAGCTCAAGGACATGGCGCTCGCGCTCTGCCTCCGGCAGCGACTCCAGCGCCGTGGCGAGCGAGCCGGCCACGGCCCTGCGTCGCACGGGGGTGCGGACGAGGCTGCTGAGGAGCGGCGGCAGGATGCCTTCCGTGGCGAGGCCCCTGAGGCGGGCGGTATCCAGCCGCAGGGCAAGCGCATCGGCCCGATCGACAGCCAGGGCCTCGTCGAAGAGGGCCAGGCCGGCCTCGTCGGGGAGCGGCTCGATCCCGGCCCGCCTCATCCGCTCAACGTCGGCCTCGCTGACGCCGCCACCGCCGCTCGCCTGATGCTCCCAGAGGCCCCAGGCAATCGAGCTGGCCGGCCGGCCCTCGGCGCGGAGAGCCTGTGCGAGCGCGTCGAGGAAGGCGTTCGCGGCGGCGTAGTTGGCCTGGCCGGGGGAGGCGAAGGTGCCGACAATCGAAGAGGAGAGGACGAAGGCCGAGAGATCCTCATCCGCGGTCAGCTCGTGCAGGTTCCAGGCGGCCTCGACTTTGGGCGCGAAGACCAGATCGAGCTGCTCGCCGCTCATCGACTCGACCAGGCCGTCGGCGAGCAGCGTGGCGCAGTGGACGACCGCCCCCAGGGGGTGCGCCGCATCGACCGTATCGAGGCCAGCTCGGAGCGACTCGCGGTCGGCGAGGTCGCAGACGGCGACCTCGACCGAGGCGCCGGCCCCCTCGAGCTCCCCGCGGAGGGAATCGAGTGCGCGCTCCTCGGCGGCGTCGCCGGCGAGAAGGAGCAGGCGCAGAGCCCGATGGCGCTCGGCCAGGTGGCGGGCCATGAGCGCGCCGACGCCGTGGGCGGCGCCGGTGATCGCCACGGTCCGCTCGGGGTCGATCGGAGCGTTGTCCCCGCCGACGTCGACGGGGCCGATCCTGGCGAGGCGGGGAACGAGGGGAGTGCCGTCGCGCAGGGCGAGCTGGGGCTCCTCGGCCGTCAGCGCCAGGATGCCGTCGAGCGCCGCCTCGGATGTCTCGCTGCCGTCGACGTCGATCAGGGCGAAGCGGCCGGAGTGCTCGGCCTGCGCGGAGCGGACGAGACCCCAGATTGCCGCGGCGGCCGGATCGGGAGCCTCCTCCGCCGCGACCGCCACGGCGCCGGTGGTGACCACCGCGAGGCGCATGTCCGCCTTCGACTCGTCAGCAAGCCATCGCTGGATGGATTCCAGGACATCGCGGCTTGCCTGCCGCGCGGCTTCGCCGAGCGGCAGATCGGAGTCGGCCCGGGCGCGGAGCACCTCGATGCCCTCGAGGACGCCCTCGCTCTCGCCGAACGAGGCCTCCTGCCAGTCGAGTGCAAGCAAGTTCCCCACTGCCCGTCGATGCGCCGGGACCTGGGAGGCATCCAGCTGGCGGAGGGCCAGCGAGCCGACCGAGGCGACCGGCGCTCCCTGCGCATCGGCCAACTGCATCTCGAAAGCCTCCTCGCCCACCGTGAGGCAGGCCCGCAGTTCGGTGGCGCCGACCGCCGTGAGCCCGACCGCGCGCCAAGCGAAGGGGAGGCTCGGCACCTGCTCGCCGCCCTCCAGCCTGGTCAGCATCGCAGCCAGGAGAGCGGCATCGAGTAGGACCGGGTGGATGCCGAACCTATGCGCGTCTTCGGCCAGCGGCTCGGATAGCGATGACTGGACATAGACCCGCTCGCCGTCTCGCCAGACCCCCGCCAGCGCCTGGAAGGCATGACCATGCTCGACGCCGAGATCGGTGAGGCGTCCATACAGGTCGTCGACGTCGAGCGGCTCGGCTCCTTCAGGAGGCCAGGCATCGAGTCTCAGCGGCGGCGCCGGGGGACGCTCGCCGAGGATGCCGCTCGCGTTCTGCGTCCACTCCCCATCGCCATCCGCGGGCCGAGAGTGGATCGCCAGCTCGTGCCGCCCGTCCTCGCCGATCCCGCTGACGGCGACCTGGAGCACGACCGCCCCGTCTTCGGGGAGAACGAGGGGCGCCAGCATGGTCAGCTCGTCGACCCCCTCGGCGCCGGCCTCGGCGGCCGCCTCGAGGGCGATCTCGAGAAAGGCCGCGGCCGGGAACAGCGCCATGCCGCCGATCGCGTGGTCCGCCAACCACGAATGCGTGGCGAGGGAGATGCGCCCGCTGAGGATCAGGCCCTCGCCGTCGGGGCTCTCGATCGCCGCCCCGAGCAGCGGGTGGTCGGGGTCGGCGAGCCCGGC
>JASLJO010000010.1 GCA_030152505.1 Solirubrobacterales bacterium
GGATAGGGCAGTCGGCACGCTGATCCGGGATTGCCTGGACCTCAGCCCCTCTGAGGAGATGCTGGTGCTCTGCAACCCGATCACCGAAGAGCTCGGTGCGTTGCTGCGGATCCACGCCCAGGGCGAGGGCGGTGAAGCGACGCTTGCCGTGATCTCCGAGCGGGAATCGCTTGCCGCCGAGCCGCCGCGGGCGGTCGCCGCGGCGATGCTCGCCGTCGACATCGTCGTCGCCCCGACCATCCAGTCGATCTCGCACACGGAAGCCCGCCGGGCCGCGACGGAAGCCGGCGTCCGGATCGCCTCGATGCCCGGTGTGACCGGCGAGATGCTGGCACGGGTCATGGGGGCCGACCTACGGCTGTTGCGCCAACGGGGCGCTTCGGTCGGTCGGGCGCTCGGGGCGGGTGCCGAGGCAAACATCACCTGTCCGCGTGGCTCCGATCTGCGCCTGGGGCTGGAGGATAGGACCGCGATCGTCGATGCCGGTGCGCTCAACATGCGCGGCGCCTTCGGCAACATCCCGTGCGGGGAGGCGTTCATCGCCCCGGTCGAGGGGACGGCGGAGGGAACGCTCATCGTCGACGGCTCCATCGCCGCGATCGGAAAGCTTTCCGCGCCAGTCGAGCTCACGGTCCGGGGCGGCCACCTGGTCAGCGCGAGCGGAAGCGAGGGAGCGGAGCTGATGGAGCTGCTCACCGAACACGGATCTGAAGGCACCAACGTGGCCGAGCTCGGCGTCGGTACCAACGAAAGCGCCGAGCTCACCGGGAACATCCTCGAGGACGAGAAGATCCTCGGCACCGCGCACGTCGCCTTCGGCGCCTCGGCGGCGATCGGCGGCACAGTCCAGGTGCCGGTCCATCTCGACTGCGTCGTGATGCGGCCGACGGTCGAGATCGACGGTGCTCCAATCGTCGAGCTTGGAGAGCTGGTCGTCTGAGCACGCCGCCGCTGCTCGCCGTTCCCAACGTCTCCGAGGGCCGTGACCCGGCCCAGATCGAGGCCCTGGAAGAGGCTTTCACGGCCGGCGTAGAGCTGCTCGACCGGCACAGCGATCCAGATCACAACCGTACGGTCCTAACCCTCGCCGGCGATGCTCGTGGTCTGAGCGCCGCCCTCCTGCGAGGTGCGGCCGAGGCGATCGGGTCGATCGACATGAGCGCCCATCAGGGCGTGCATCCGGCGGTGGGCGCGCTTGACGTCTGCCCGCTGGTCTGGCCTTCGCCGGCCGGGCGTGAGGCGGCGCGTGAGGCGGCGCTGGCAGTCGCCACCGAGATCGGTGCGCTCGGCATTCCGGTCTTCCTCTACGGCGAGTTGGCCGCAAGCCCCGACCACGTCGAAAGGGCGTATTTCCGCAACGGCGGGCTGTCCGAGCTCTGGTTGCGAATGGAGGCAGGGGAGCTGCGTCCCGACCGCGGTCCCGGGCTGCCGCATCGAACCGCCGGGGCGACCCTGGTCACCGCTCGGGCTCCGCTCGCCGCCTTCAATCTCGAGCTCGATAGCTCCGACCTCGACCTTGCCCGTGTGGTGGCCGCCGGCCTGCGCGAGTCCGGCGGGGGCCTGGCGGGGGTGCGGGCGATCGGCGTACCGCTGTCGAGCGGTCGCGTCCAGATTTCGACCAACGTCCATGACCCGACCGCGGTGCCCCTGGCGACCGTGGTCGAGCGTGTCCGAGAGCTGGCGGCCCCGCTGGGCGCACGCCCCGTGAGTACCGAGCTGATTGGGTTGGTCCCGGCGGCTGCGCTGATTGGTTATCCGGATGACGTGCCGATCCGCGACTTCGATCCAAAGTTGCGCACGATCGAGTCCCGCCTCGCGGCTCTGTCTTGAGGCGCTCGGCTCGCTAGATTCCGTCACATGGCTCAGACCAGGAAGAAGCGCCGCCGCAAGCATCGGGGAACTCAGGGAGGGCGGGTCGACCCCAACCGCCGCAGTGGTCGGCCCCGCAGCCGCGAGGAGGCAAAGGCACGTGCCCGCGCCGGCCGCGCGAGCGGCGGCAAGGTCGACGCGCCGCCAACCTGGCGCAGCTCGGTCACCCGCGGCATCGTCGCCGCCGTGATCTTCACCGCGCTGTTGATGTTGATCTTCAAACGCCCGCCGGGAGCCGCGTTCGGCCTCGGCGCCTTCATGCTCGTCTTCTACATTCCGGCCGGCTACTACATCGACTCGATGCTGTGGCGGCGGCGCGAGCGGGCCAGGATCCGCGCCCGGGGGGAGGGATGAGCCTCGATGTGCAGATGCTCACGGTCGGCCCCATCGCCGAGAATTGCTTCGTGCTGCGCCGCGAAGGATCAGGCAGTGGCCTGATCGTCGATCCCGGCGAGGAGCCCGACCGAATCCTCGCCCTGGTCGAGCAGATGGGGGTGAAGGTCGAGGCCATTCTGATCACCCACTGTCATTTCGATCACATCGGTGCGGTTGCGCCGGTGGCGACGGTCACGGGAGCACCGGTCTACTGCCCCGAGCTGGAGCGCCCGGTGCTCGCCGACATCATGGCCTACGTGCCGATGCCTGGAATCGGTCCATACGACGGCTATGAGGCCGACGAGACGGTGAAAGGAGGGGAGACGCTGGAGCTCGCCGGGATGACCCTCGACGTGATCTTCACTCCGGGACACAGTCCCGGCCACGTGACCTACTCGGTCCGCGATGAGGAGGCGATGTTCTCCGGCGACGTGCTCTTCAAGGGCTCCGTCGGCCGGGTCGACCTGCCCGGTGGAAACGGGCCGACGCTGTTGCGCTCGATCCGCGGACTGCTCGATTCTCATTCGCCCGACACGGGCGTCTATCCGGGGCACATGGAGGTCACCACACTCGGCGCCGAGCGCGCCAGCAATCCCTTCCTCGTCGAGCTGGCCGACTGAGGGGCGCCGCGCGCAGGTAAGGTCGCGCCACTGTGGCCAGCAAGTACCAGGCACCCCGCGGTACCTTCGACGTCCTTCCGGCCGACGCCCGCGTGAGGCGGCGGGTCGAAGCCGTGGCGGCGGAGATCTGCGCCCGCGCTGGCTACGAGCCGATGGCCACGCCGGCCTTCGAGGACACGGAGCTGTTCGAGCGCGGCGTCGGTCGCTCCACCGACATCGTCCGCAAGGAGATGTTCACCTTCGAGGACAAGGGCGGGCGCAGCCTCACCCTGCGACCGGAGGGAACGGCGCCGATCTGCCGCGCCTACCTCGAGCACGGCATGCACAAGCTGGCCCAGCCGGTGAAGCTCTCATATGCCGGGCCGTTCTTCCGTCACGAGCGTCCGCAGGCCGGGCGCTACCGTCAATTCCACCAAATCGGCATCGAGGCGATCGGCACCGATTCGCCCCTGGCCGATGCGGAGGCGATCATGCTGCTCGCCGACCTGCTCGCCGAGTTGGGCGTGCCGGGGGTCGAGCTGCGACTCGGCAGCCTCGGTTCGCCCCAGGCGCGCGGCGCCTACCTGGAGGAGCTGAAAGCTCACCTGCGCGCGCATGAGGCCGAGCTCTCCAAGGACGTACGCGAGCGAATCGAGATCAATCCCCTGCGTGCCTTCGACGCCGACGACGAGGGGACGCGCGGGGTGATGGCGACGGCGCCGACGCTCGTCGAGCGACTCGAGGGCGCGGACGCCGAGCACTTCGCGGAGGTGCGCGGCCTGCTCGAAGCGGCCGGGGTCCCCTTCGAGATCGACCCGACCCTGGTGCGCGGCCTCGACTACTACACCCGCACGATCTTTTCCTTCGTCTGCACCGAGCTCGGCGCGCAGTCGGAGGTCGGCGGCGGCGGTCGCTACGACGGGCTGATCGAGCAGCTGGGCGGCCCACCCACTCCGGCGATTGGCTGGGCGGCGGGAATCGAGCGCATCCTGTTGGCGCTCGGAGAGAGCCCTGAGGAGACCGGGCGCGACGCCTTCCTCGCCGTTGCCGATCCCGGCCAGCGGCGGCGGGCGCTGGCGCTGGCGAGCGAGTTGCGCCGCGCCGGTCTCACGGCCGAGGTCGACCTGGCCGGTCGCGGCCTCAAGGGGCAGCTCAAGCACGCCGACCGGATCGGCGCCCGGCGGGTGCTGATCCTCGAGGCGGACGGTTCGGCGCAGCTGCGCGACATGCGCAGCGGTGAGCAGAGTCCGGTCGATACGGCTGGGTTGATCGAGGCGATCGGCGGCGAGCGATCGTGAGCGAAGCCCCGGCGCTGCGCGCCAACGAGCTCCGCGACGTCTGGTGTGGCCAGATCCTCGCCGACCGGGTCGATTCGACCGCGCGCGTCGCCGGCTGGGTCCACCGCCGCCGCGACCATGGCGGGCTGATCTTCATCGACCTGCGCGACCGCACCGGAATCGTCCAGCTCGTTTTCCATCCGGACTCCTCCGGCGGTGCCTTCGAGTTGGCGCACAGGCTGCGCGCCGAGGACGTTCTGAGCGCCTCCGGTCCCGTCGTCAGGCGGTCACCCGAGACGGTCAACCCGGATCTCCCCACCGGCGAGTTCGAGCTGGCGGTGGGGGATGCCGAGCTGCTCGCCGACGCCGAGACGCCCCCTTTCCAGGTCGAGGGCTTCTCCGGCGAGGTCGGCGAGGACACGCGGTTGCGCCACCGCTACCTCGACCTACGGCGTGAGCCGATGCGCGAGGCGCTGATCCTGCGCCACCGGGTCACCGCGGCGATGCGCGAGTTCCTCGACGGCGAGGGCTTCATCGACGTCGAGACCCCCGTGCTGACCCGTTCCACCCCCGAGGGTGCCCGCGACTTTCTCGTTCCCAGCCGGCTCCAGCAGGGGGCCTTCTACGCGCTGCCACAGTCGCCGCAGCTGTTCAAGCAGCTGCTGATGGTGGCTGGCTTCGAGCGCTATTACCAGATCGCCCGCTGCTTCCGCGACGAGGACCTGCGCGCCGATCGCCAGCCCGACTTCACCCAGCTCGACATCGAGATGTCGTTCGTCGGAATCGACGATGTGATCGAGCTGAACGAGCGCCTGCTTGCGCACGTCTTCAAGCTCGTCGGCGGTCCCGCGATGGAGCTGCCACTCGAGCGGCTCGGCTATGACGAGGCGATGAGTCGCTTCGGCACCGACCGGCCCGATGCGCGCTTCGGCCTCGAGCTGGTCGACCTGAGCGACGCCTTGGCCGGGACCGGGTTCAAGGTCTTCCGGGGGGCGATCGAGTCGGGTGGCACGGTGCGCGGCCTCAACGCCGGCCGCCGCGAGCTGCCGCGCTCGGAGCTCGACGGCTTGATCTCCCGCGCCCAGGAGCTTGGTGCCAAGGGCCTGGTCTGGGCCTTCCGCGAGGGCGACGGCTGGCGCTCGCCGACCGCCAAGTTTCTCTCCGAGGGGGAGCTTGCCGAGCTGAACGGACTGCTCGGCGCCGAGGAGGGGGATCTGCTCCTGCTCGTCGCCGATCGGGAGCGTGTCGCCAATGCGGTTCTCGGTCAGCTCCGGGTCGAGCTGGCGGAGCGCTTCGAGCTGATTCCCGAGGGCGAGCACCGTTTGCTCTGGATCGTCGACTGGCCGCTGCTGGAGTGGAGCCCCGAGGAGGGGCGCTGGGATCCGTTGCACCATCCGTTCACGGCGCCCGCCGGGGATTTCGATCCGGACGACCCTGGGGAGGCCCGTGCGCTCGCCTACGACCTCGTCTGGAACGGACAGGAGATGGGCGGCGGCTCAATCCGCATCCACCGTGCCGACGTGCAGCAAAAGCTCTTCGCGGCGCTCGGCATCGACGCCGAGGAAGCCGAGGCGCGCTTCGGCTTCCTGCTCGAGGCACTGCGCTATGGCGCCCCCCCGCACGGCGGCATAGCCTTCGGCCTCGACCGCATCGTTCAGCGCCTCGCCGGCGCTGACTCGATCCGCGACGTGATCGCCTTTCCCAAGACGGCCTCGGGCGCCGATGCCCTGACCGGCGCCCCGGCCCCAGTCGGAGAGATGCAACTGAAAGAGCTCGGGATCGCGCTGCACAAACGGGGTCTCGCCGGCCACTGAGGCCACCGCGGTTCCATTTACGCTCGCGCGCCGAGCGGTCAAGATGTGGGCGATGAGCATGTTCGAGAGGGTCAAGCTCGCACTTCAGGGTCGACGGCCCGGCCCCGGTGCGACTCCCGTCTACGTCGACGACCCCGCCTTCGACTCCTGGGAGGTCGTGCGCGACTTCGGCGACCTGCGCACGGCCCGGGCCTGGCACCAGGCTGTGGAGGAGGCGGGGATCGAGGCGGTGCTCACCGCCGACTGGCCGGTCGACCGCTTCGGCCGCGGCGACATCGCCCTGCGGGTCCGCGGCGAGGACTGGAGCGAGGCCGAGTTCCTGCTCTCCAACATGGACTGATCGGACCCATGGGGACGCCGCCTCGACGGACCGAGCCGGCGGTGGTACGGTTGAGCCAGGCTCGAGCCCGTGCGAGAGCCGTCCCACCGTTTGACCCAACACAAACGGCGCGGGGGCCGATCTCTCTTGGTCCTGTGGGATCCGGAGGAGGCGCCCACCCTTTACTTCAAGGGATCAAAGCCAGGGGCGGCAACGGCGGGCTGGAGCCTTTTGCTTGGACGCCGCATCACGCCCGCGCCGTGAGATGTGGGCCGCGCCCTACCGAGCCGCGCCCTTTGGAGAAATTGCACATTTTGCGCGCCACGTGTGCGCCTCGTCCCGTCAGCGTCGCTCCATGGCCGACGGGACCGCCTTCGACAGCAACAGATCACGTGAGGGCCATGTTGAGCCCGCGAGAGGGGCCAAACATAGGCCTCGTCGTTCGAAGGGCAGTGATGAGCACGCCGATCGCGTGCTCGCCAGTTTGGCCGCTGCGCAGCACGGCGTTGTGGCTCGATACCAATTGCTTGCTGAAGGCCTGGGACGACGAGTGATCGGAGGCAGGCTGGAGAGAGGATCGCTCCACCCGATCCATCGCGGTGTCTATTCGGTGGGTCACCCGGTGCTCTCGGTGAGCGGAAAGTGGATGGCAGCGACTCTCGCTTTAGGACCCGGTGCAGCTCTCAGCCATCGCTCTGCGGGCGAACTCTGGGGAATCGCGCCACGATCGAGCCAAGCCATCGAAGTAACGCGGCCGACGCAGGCCTGGCCACGGGCCCACCTTGTTGCTCATTGCATGCCGTTGTGCGATGACGAGAAGACCGTTGCGGATGGGATTCCGGCCACCACGGTGCCGCGAACGGTCTTGGACTGCGCGGCCACTGCGTCACGGCGGCAGGTGGAGCGGATGCTCAGCGAGGTCGAGGTGCGAGGGTTGACCGATCGGTTGTCGATACCGGATCTACTGGCGCGGTACCCGCGGCGACGGGGCTCGGCGGTCCTACGGGCTTTGCTGGATGAGGGTGCGGGGGAGGATGGAGCGACGAGGAACGACTTCGAGGAGCTCGTCGTCGCTCTATTGGACTCGCATGGCCTGCCGCGGCCTCGGTTCAATGCCGATGTTTCCGTCGCCGGGCGCTTCTTCTGCGTCGACTGCCTGTGGCGAGGGGAGCGCCTGATCGTCGAGCTCGACGGTCGGGCCGTGCATGGGACGCGCAAGGCATTCGAGGATGACCGTGAACGCGACCGGTTGCTGACAGTCGGTGGTTGGCGGGTGATGCGGGTCACCTGGCGTCAGCTCCGTGACGACGGAAAGAGGATCGCCGCGGATCTGCATACGGCTCTACGCTGTGAGCATGAGTCGGGAGTTATTTGAGCACTATCTACGTGACGGAGCGCGGCTGGGGCCGCCGCCGGACGGCGCCTTCAGTGGGGCGGCGGGTGGAGCTGCCTGCGGCGATCTCTCGCGGGTCTCACTCGTGTTGGATGACGGGCGCGTCGCCGCGGTGACCTTCGACGCCGAGGGCTGTGGGGCGACTCGCGCCGCCACGGCGGCCGTCGCCGAGATGGCCGACGGGGAGTCCGTGATCGATGCCGCCGGGGTCAGCGCCGACGAGGTCGATGAGGCCGTCGGTGGTCTGACCCCCGCCAAGCGACACGCCGCACAGCTTGCCGCCGACGCGCTGCACCGAGCGCTGGCCGGCGCCGCGGCCTCCTCGCGGGTGCTCGCCCAGCCCCGGGAGGGCCGGGTGCTGATCGCCATGTCCGGCGGCGTCGACAGCGCCGTCGCAGCCTTGCTGGAACGAGAGCGCGGCGCGGACGTGGTGGGGGTCACCCTCAAGCTGTGGGCCGACCCGGAGACCGACGGCGCCAAGGCCTGCTGCTCGCCGGAGGCGGTGCTCGGAGCTCGCGCCGTCGCCCACTCGCTAGGCATTCCCCACTTCACCCTCGACCTCGAGGAGGAGTTCCGCCGCCGCGTCGTCGCTGCCTTTCTCGAGGGCTACGGCGCCGGCGCCACGCCGAACCCCTGCATCGTCTGCAACGGCGAGGTGCGGATCGCGGCGATGGTCGACCTCGCCGAGCGCCTCGGCGCGGACCACCTGGTCACCGGCCACTACGCCCGGATCGTCGAGGACGACGACGGCCCTCTGCTCGCCGCCGCCGCCGACCGCAACAAGGACCAGAGCTACATGCTGGCGGCATTGCCCCCGGCGATGCTCACCCGGCTTAGTTTCCCGCTCACCGCTCTGACCAAGCCTCAGGTGCGTGAGATCGCCACCCGCCATGAACTTGCTGTCGCCAAGAGGCCCGAGAGCCAGGACCTCTGTTTCCTCTCCGGCCAGGGCAAGGAGCGATTCCTGCGCCGCCACGCCGGTCTCGGCGAGCGCGAGGGGGCGGTTCTCGATCGCTCCGGGCGCAAGCTCGGCCGGCACCGCGGTCATCACAACTTCACCGTCGGCCAGCGACGCGGGCTCGGCGTCTCCGCGCCAGAGCCGCTCTACGTCCTCTCCACCGACGCCACCGCGAACACCGTGACCGTCGGCCCGCGTGAGGAGCTGGCGACGCGGCGGGTGCAAATCCGCGATGTCGTCCTGCACCGCGCGGGCAGCACCGTAGACGGGGTGAGGCTGCGCTACCGGTCGAAGCCGGTTGCCGCATCGATCTCCGGCGCCCGGGCCGGCTCGCACGCCGCGCTGGACGTAGAGTTGGACGAGACGTTCGACGCTGCCTCGCCCGGCCAGGCGGCGGTGCTCTTGCGAGGGGACGCGATAGTCGGCCACGGCACCATCGCCTAGCGGATCAGGATCCGTGCCCCGGCGCTTCGCCCGACCTGCCTGGGGGGTCGCTGGACCTGCCTGGAGGGCCATCCGGCTTACCCGGTTGGGATTCGGATCTGCCGGGGGGCGGTTGGGAGTCTTCGTCCATCGTCTCCGAGCCTTCCGGCTCTGGGGACGATTCGCCTGTGGTCGCTTCGGTCGGATGGGGATGGCCGCGGCTGGGCGGCGGGCCCGCGGGAGACGGCCTGTGCACAGCCGCCGTTTCCTGTCCGTGATTGGATGCTTCCGGGTGCTTGTCGAGACCACCATGCCGATGCGCAGGGTGCTCGGGCGCGGACTCGTCGGGTGAGTTGGAGATCGCAAGCGACGGACCTGCTTCCTCACCGGTGGGCTCGAGCCCAGGCGCGTTGCCGGTTTCGGGTTGCTCCGCCCGCTGCGGCGCGGTCGCAGTGCCGTTCCCCTGGGAGGGCTGTGGGTCGGTCTCGGGCTTAGCTCCCGCGATCCGATCGATATCGAGCGCGGGCGAGCGAGGGCGAAGCGGCGCATCAGGTCTCGAGCCGGCCCGCTCGATCCCGAGGTCCGGTGATCTGATCGGGGTAGATCCAGGTCCCTCGGCCGGGGAGAAAGGGACAGCCGTCGCCGCGCTCTTGCTCTTGCCTCCGTTGGAGCCTCCTGGGGGGTGTCGGATCAGGGCGACATGGCCCACGACCGCGACCAGAGCCACGGTTGCCAGTACGGTCGTTGCCGCTTTCAGCCCGACCGAGCCGGCGATCGTCTTGCCGGCTCCGGCACTGCCCAGCGCAGCGGCGACCGGAATCGGGGCGATTGCAGACAGCTCCCGGCTGCGTCGCTCGATTTCCTCGTCCCAGCCGATCTCGCGCCTGTTGTCGAGCTTCCGCAACCGCAGCCGCGCTTCGTAGAGCGCCTGCCGTGCCGAGCCCTGCGAGGTACCGAAAGCGGCGGCGATCTCTGCAAATCCCAGTCCCGCCATCTCACGCATCACCAACGTCGCTCGCTGTCGCTCGGGCAACTGAGCCAGGTCGGCGAGTAGGAATCGCAGGCGCTCGCGCGTCTCCACGGTCTCGGCGACACCCGCGACCGTCATGCTGCTGTCGAGTTCGCCACCGTGCCGTCGCCGATGGGTCTCGATCGACTCGTTGCGAGCGATTCGGTACAGCCAGGGCTTCAACCTGATCTCCCGCTGCTCCCCAGGGAGCGAGCGCAGCATGTTGACCATCGTGTTCTGCAGCGCTTCCTGGGCGTCCTGTGGATTGCAGGTCATCGCCAGGCAGAAGCGGTACAGCTCATGGCGGTAGCGACGGTAGATCGCGTCGAAGGCCCGTCGATCACCGCTTGCGGCGCGTCGCACCAAGCGTTCGTCCGATCCCCCCATGCGGTCAAGGTTAGGCTTCGTGGCCGATGAAGGCCGAGGAGATACGCGACACCTACCTCACGTTCTTTGCCGAGCGCGGTCATCGCATCGTGCCCTCGGCCTCGCTGGTGCCCGCCGCGCATGACCCCTCCGTGCTGCTCACCACTGCCGGCATGCAGCCGTTCAAGCCCTACTTCCTCGGCCGGGAGCGGCCGCCCGCGCCGCGGCTCGCCGACGTGCAGAAATGCTTCCGCACGACCGATATCGAGGAGGTCGGCAACACCGCCCGCCACCTCACCTTCTTCGAGATGCTCGGCAACTGGAGCTTCGGCGACTACTTCAAGGCCGAGTCGATCCCGTGGGGCTGGGAGCTGGCGACCGAGGGCTTCGGCATGGACCCGGAGAGGATCTGGGCGACCGTCTTTGGCGGCGACGAGGAGCTGGGCCTCGGCCCAGACGAGGAGGCGATCGAGATCTGGAAGGGCGTCGGCATGCCCGAGGAGCGGATCGTGCTGTTGGGCCGTGAGGACAATTTCTGGCAGGCCGGCCCGGCCGGGCCCTGCGGTCCCTGCTCGGAGCTCTACCTCGATCGCGGCGAGGCCTTCGGTGCGGCCGGCGAGCGCCCCGGTGACGACACCGACCGTTTCCTCGAGTTCTGGAACCACGTCTTCATGACCTACGACCTCTCGTCCGAGGGCGTGCTCAGCGAGCTGCCGATGCGCAACATCGACACCGGCATGGGCCTCGATCGCATGGCGGCCATCCTCCAGGACGTCCCCTCGGTTTTCGAGACCGACCTGGTCCGGCCGCTGGTCGACCTGGCGGAGGAGCTCAGCGGCCATTCCTATGCGGAGGGTGGAGCGGTGACGCGGGCGATGCGGATCGTCGCCGACCATTCACGCGGCGCCGCCTTCCTGATCGCCGATGGCGTCGTTCCCTCCAACGAGGACCGCGGCTACATCCTGCGGCGGATCATGCGACGGGCGATCCAGCAGGGCCGCACGCTCGGCCTCGAGGCGCCTTGGCTCGGTCGCTTCGCCGAGCGAACGATCGAGATCATGGCCGGCGCCTATCCCGAGCTGGCGGCCGAGCGGGAGAGGATCGCCCGCTGGGTCGGCGACGAGGAGGAGAGCTTCGGCCGCACCCTGGAGCGGGGCACCGAGCTGCTCGAGCGTCTGATCGACGAGGCGAAGGAAGCCGGCACCTCCTGGATCGACGCCGCCGACGCCTTCAAGCTGCACGACACCTACGGCTTTCCCTACGACCTGACCAAGGAGTTGCTTGCCGAGCAGGGACTCTCGGTCGACGACGGCGGCTTCGAGGAGCTGATGGAGGAGCAACGCCAGCGCGCCCGCGTCGGCGCGGCCACGGCGCACGGCTCCGAGGATCGACATGAGAAGGTGCTCGCCTTTGCCGCCGCGGCGCCGCCGACTCGCTTCGTCGGCTATGAGACGCTGCGGGCGACGACCGGCCTGGCGGCGGTGGCTGCCGAGAACGGACGGGCGCTGGTCAAGCTCGAGGAGAGCCCCTTCTACGCCGAGGGCGGTGGCCAGGTGGCCGACTCGGGCCTGCTGCGCTGGCAGGGGGGGGAGGCCCGTGTCGTCGACGTCTACCGGGTGGGGGAGGATCAGGCCCTCGAGATCGAGCCCGCCGCCGGCGTGGATGCCGGCGTCGCGGTCGAGGCGCTGGTCGACCACGAGAGCCGCCACGCCACGATGCGCAACCACACCGCGACCCATCTCCTGCACGCGGCCCTGCGTGAGCGCCTCGGCGATCACGTGCGCCAGGCCGGCTCGGCGGTGCGTCCCGACAAGCTGCGCTTCGATTTCACCCACGGGCAGGCGGTATCCGGCGAGGACCTGGGGGTGATCGAGGACCGAGTCAACGAGTGGATCAAGGCGAGCCGGCCGGTGCGCTGGCTGGAGATGGAGCGGCCCGAGGCGGAAGCGCTGGGCGCGATGGCGCTCTTCGGCGAGAAATACGGCGAGTGGGTCCGGGTGGTCGAGGTCGACGGCGTCTCCCGCGAGCTCTGCGGGGGCACCCACGTCGCCAACACCGCCGAGGTTGGCATCTTCAAGATCTCCTCCGAGGGCTCCTCCGCCGCCAACGTGCGGCGGATCGAGGCGCTGACCGGCCCCGCCGCCATCGATTGGTACCGCGGCAGCGAGCACCGATTGCGAGAGGTCGGAGAGCTGCTCGGCGCGCCTCAGGACCCGCTGACCGCCGCCCGTCGCGCCGCCGAGCGCTTACGCGAGGCAGGCGAGGGGGCCGAGGAGGCTCTGCGGGAAGAGCTCAGCGCCGAAGCCGCGAGCACGACGGATGCCAAAGCAGACATCGTCGTGCGCGATTCCGACGGCCGCGTGGTCGCCCTGATGGACGTGAAGGCCGGCCGGTTCGACCAGAATCAGCTGCTCGACCTCGCCAACCGCGTTCGCTCCAAGCAGGGTGGCGTTCCCGTGGTTGTCGTTGGTGCGGCGCCGAACGACTCGAAGGCGGCGCTGGTCGCGCTCGTCTCCGAGGAGGGCGTCGCCCGCGGCCTCTCGGCCGCGTCGATAATCCACGCCGCGGCGCCGCTGATCGGCGGCGGCGGCGGTGGCCGCGACGACATGGCGCAGGCCGGCGGCAAGGACCCGGCGAAGCTGGGCGAGGCGTTGGAGGCGGCGAAGCTGGCGATCGAGCGGGAGCTGGGATGAAGGCCCCCGCCTGATGCGCGTGCTTGCCCTCGACCACGGCACCGCCCGGATCGGTTGTGCGATCTCCGACCCGAGCGGCACGCTGGCGACGCCGCTGCCGGTGATCGAACCACCCGAGGCCCGTTCGGTCGCCGACCTGGTCGCCAAGCACGAAGTCGAGCGGGTCGTGGTCGGCCTGCCTCTTCACCTCAGTGGCGAGGAAGGCTCGCAGGCGGGGCTGGCGCGCAGCTTCAGCGCCGAACTGGAAGCCCTGCTGGACGTGCCCGTGGAGACATACGACGAGCGGCTGACCACGCGGATGGCCGAGGCGAGCAAACGCGCGGGCGCCACGGCGCCGCCGGACTCGCTCGCCGCCGCACATCTATTGCAGGCCTACCTCGCCGGGCAGGCCGCGATCGAGGGCAGCGAAGAGGATGAGTGAGGACACGGTGGCCCTGCGTCGAGAGCGACGCAGGGCCACGCAGCGCGTGCGGCGAAGACGGCGCCGGCTGCTTGCCGGCGCGCTCGTCGTCGCAACGCTGGCGGTGGTCGCCGCGGCCGCTCTTGCCTACCGTCATTTCCACAATCCCGCGCCGCCGCCCGCCCCGGAACTGAAGACGATCACGCTGACGATCCCGGAGGGCTACGACCGCGAGCAGACCGCGCAGCTCGCCCACGAAGCGGGGTTGAGGGGGAGCTACCTGAAGGCGAGCGTGGGCCACGAGGGATTCCTCTTCCCCGACACCTTCGAATTGGAGAAGGGGGCCCCCGCCTCCGACCTGGTCCAACTGCAGCTGGAGGACTTCAGGCGCCGCGTCGCCGCGGTCGACATGGCCTACGCCCGCTCGAAGAACCTGACCACGCACGACGTGGTGACGATCGCCTCGATGATCGAGCGCGAGGCCGGGCTGGAAAGCCAGCGCAAGCTGGTCGCCGCCGTCATCTACAACCGCTTGCACGAAGGGATCCCGCTCGGCATCGACGCCACGGTGCGTTTCGCCACCGGCAACTACGACCGGCCCCTGACCGAATCGGAGCTGGCGGTCGATTCCCCCTACAACACCCGGATCAACGCCGGCCTTCCACCGGGCCCGATCGGCAGCCCCGGCCTTGCCACGATCGAAGCGGCCGCCCATCCCGCCAAGTCCCCCTATCTCTATTACGTCACCGAGCCCGGCGCCTGCGGCAAGCTCGCCTTCTCGGA
>JASLJO010000091.1 GCA_030152505.1 Solirubrobacterales bacterium
CTGCGGGTGGACACCTTCGGCCTGACCTCGAACAACGTCACCTACGCGGTCATGGGGGAGGCGATGTCCTACTGGGACTTCTTCCCGGCGCAAGAGGGCTGGGGGCGGGTGCCTATATGGGGCTTCGCCGAGGTCGAGCGGAGCGCGGCCGACGCGGTCGAGGTGGGCACGAGGGTGTACGGGTACCTGCCGCCGTCCTCGCATCTCGTGGTTACGCCGGCCGACGCCGGCGAGGCCGGCTTCGTGGACGGCTCGGCGCACCGCGCGGCGCTGCCGTCGGCATACCACCGCTACATCTCCGCCGGAGCCGACCCGTTCTACCGGGCGGACACCGAGGAGGTCCAGATGCTGCTGCGGCCGCTCTTCTTTACGTCGTTCCTGATCGACGACCAGCTCGACGACGAGGGCCTGGCCACGCGCGGTCCGGTGTTGATCTCCAGCGCCTCGAGCAAGACCGCCATTGCCGCTGCCTTCCTGCTGGCGCAGCGCGACGGAGTCGAGCTGGTCGGCCTCACCTCCCAGCGCAGCGCCGAGTTCGTCACCGGCCTCGGCATCTACGACCGCACCGTGACCTATGACGCGATCGACTCGCTCGATCGCAGTCCCTCCACCTATGTCGACATCGCCGGCGACGGCGAGGTGCGGCTCGCAGTCCACTCCCACTTCGGCGACGAGCTGCTTCACAGCATGGCCGTCGGCGTCACCCACTGGGAGGATCTGGGCGCCGGAGCGGGGGAGCTTCCCGGCCCAACGCCGACCCTCTTCTTCGCGCCCGACCGCGTCGTCAAGCGCTCCGAGGACTGGGGGCGGGCAGAGCTGGAAACCCGCGTCGCCGCCGCCTGGCACCCCTTCTGCGAGTGGACCGGCGGCTGGCTGGAGACGATCCCCGGCACGGGGTTCGACGCCGTCCGCGACGCCTACCTCGACGTGCTCGAGGGCCGCGTCGACCCCAAGCGCGCCCACGTGCTCACGCTCAGCGCGTAGCCGAATTCAGCCAGCGCCGCTCCTTCGAGCGCATCACCGGCGTGGCGATGAGACCGCCGAGGCGTCGTTGCAATGCCCGTGCCCGGGACTCGGGACCGGCAGGGAGCAGCTTGGCGAGCTGGCGGTACTCGCCGAGGGTTTGCCTCCCCCAGCGCCAGGTCGGCGATCGGGCGCACCAGAACGTTCACCGGGCCAGCCTATCCGCGGCGTTACGCTGACCTCCTCTGCCGATTCCAATCGCCGAACGGAGGACCAATGATCAGCAAGATCGACTTCATCGGAGTCCCGTCCCAGGACAGCGAGCGGTCGCGCCGCTTCTATGTCGAGACGCTCGGCCTGCGGCCGGACGAGCACGGAAAATTCGAATTCTGGGCGGGGGAGACCTGCTTCGGTATCTGGGAGCCGGCGAAAATGGGCATGGAGTTCGCCCCGCAGAAGAACGCCCACCCGGCCCTCCACGTCGACGACGTCGCCGCGGCGCGGGCCGAGTTGGAGGCCAAGGGCGTCGAGTTCGCGGGCGAGATCTTCGACTCGGGCGTCTGCCACATGGCCTTCTTCACCGACCCCGACGGCAACGACCTGATGCTGCACAGTCGTTACGCGCCCCATGAGTGAGGGTCGATGGGCAAGCTGAGGTTCGAGATCTCGATCTCGCTCGACGGCTACGTCGCCGGGCCGAACCAGAGCGAGGAGCACCCGCTCGGCGAAGGCGGCGAGCAACTGCACGAGTGGGTCCTCAAGCTCGCCGCCTGGCGCGAGATGCACGGGTACGAGGGGGGAGAGGTGAACGCGAGTACGCCGCTGGTCGAGGAATCGCAGCAGGGGGTCGGCGCTGTGATCATGGGCCGCAACATGTTTGGCGGCGGCCCCGGGCCCTGGGGGGAGGATCCCTGGCAGGGATGGTGGGGCGACGATCCGCCGTTTCGGATGCCGGTCTTCGTCCTCACCCACCACGAGCGCGAGCCGCTGATCCTCGGCGAAACCACCTTCACCTTCGTCACCGACGGGATCGAGTCGGCGCTCGAGCGGGCACGGGAGGCGGCCGGCGAGCAGGACATCTCAATCGGCGGCGGCGCCGAGGCGGGGCGGCAGTACCTCGCGGTCGGCCTGCTCGACCAGCTGCAGCTCAACGTCGTCCCGATCCTGCTCGGCGCCGGCGCGCGGCTGTTCGAGGACGGCGCCGGCGCCGGCCGCGAGCTGGAGCCGGTCCTCGTCGTCGACACCCCCGAGGTCACCCACCTGCGCTACCGGGTCGGCTAGTCCCGCCGCCATGCGGGACGTCACATTGGCTGACCAGCCAGTCTGCGAGAATCACCCTGTGGCCGAGGGGTCGCCCGAACATCTCGATGTGCTGATCGTCGGCGCCGGCCTCTCGGGGATTGGCGCCGCCTGGCACCTGCAGGACCGCTGCCCCGGCAAGGGCTACGCGATCCTCGAGGCGCGCGAGGATCTGGGTGGCACCTGGGACCTCTTTCGATATCCCGGCATCCGCTCGGACTCCGACATGCACACGCTCGGCTACCGCTTCAAGCCGTGGACCCAGGCGCAGTCGATCACCGACGGCCCCTCGATCCTCGAGTACGTGCGGCAGACGGCGCGCGACCACGGCATCGACGAGAAGATCCGCTACGGCCATCGCGTCCTCGCCGCCGAGTGGTCGAGCGAGGAGGCGCGCTGGACGGTCGAGGCGGAGCGCGTCGAGAGCGGCGAGAGGGTCCTCCTGAGCTGCGACTTCCTCTGGACCTGTAGCGGCTACTACCGCTACGACGAGGGCTACACGCCCGGGTTCGAGGGTCTCGAGCGCTTCTCCGGCCCGGTGGTCCACCCCCAGCATTGGCCCGAGGACCTCGACTACGCCGGCAAGCGCGTCGTCGTGGTCGGCAGCGGCGCCACCGCGGTCACCCTGGTGCCGGCGATGGCGAAGGAGGCGGCACACGTGACCATGCTGCAGCGCTCGCCGACCTACATCGCCTCCCTGCCGGCCGAGGACCGGATCGCCATGGCTCTGCGCCGCCGTCTGCCCGAACGCGTCGCTTACGCCGCGGTGCGCTGGAAAAACGTCCTCATCCAGACGCTCTTCTACCAGCTCAGCCGCCGCCGGCCGGAGCTGATCAAGCGCTTCATCCGCAAAGGCGTCGAGCGCTCGTTGCCACCCGGCTACGACGTCGATAAGCACTTCAACCCGCGCTACAACCCCTGGGACCAGCGCATGTGCCTGGTCCCCGACGGCGACCTCTTCCACGCGATCTCCGACGGCAGCGCCTCCGTCGTCACCGACACGATCGCCACCTTCACCGAGCGCGGCATCGAGCTCTCCTCGGGCGAGGAGCTGGAGGCTGACGTGATCGTCACCGCCACCGGCCTCAACCTGCTCTTCCTCGGCGGCATGCGGCTGACGGTCGACGGCGCGCCGGTCGACGTGCCGAGCACGATGGCCTACAAGGGCATGATGCTGAGCGGCGTGCCGAACATGGCTTTCACCGTCGGCTACACCAACGCCTCCTGGACGCTGAAGGCGGACCTCACCTCCGAGTACGTCTGCCGCCTGCTCAACCACATGCAGGCGCATGGCCACCGTCGCTGTGTGCCCGAGGTCGACTCCTCGATCACCGAGCAGCCGCTGCTCGACTTCACCTCCGGCTATGTGCTGCGCT
>JASLJO010000022.1 GCA_030152505.1 Solirubrobacterales bacterium
TGCGGCCGGAGCCCGGCGAACCGCTAGGTTTCGCCGCCGTGGCCGACGTCCGCCCGATCAACGCCCTTCACTACGACCTCGGGGTGGTCGGATCGCTACAGGACGTGGCAGCGCCGCCGTATGACGTGATCGATGCCGGGATGCGGGCGGAGCTGCTGGCGCGCTCGCCCCACAACGCGGTCGCCATCGATCTGCCGAAACCCTACGGCGAGAGCGGACCGCAGCAGACGGACGACTACCCCTACGAGCGCGCCGCGCGGACGATGGAGGAATGGCGGCAGGCAGGCGCCCTCGTCGCCGACGACGAGGCGGCGATCTGGGCGATGACCCAGGACTACACCGGACCCGACGGCGCGGCGCGCACCCGCCACGGCATCCTCGCCCGCGTTCGGGTCGAGGACTTCTCCGCCGGCCAGGTGCTGCCGCACGAGCGCACCCTGCCGGGGCCGAAGAGGGACCGGCTCGATCTGACCCGCGCCACCCGTCACAACCTCTCGCCAATCTTCTCGCTTGCCACCGAGGATCCCTGGCCGCTGGTCGCACCGGCGATCGAGGGAACCGAGCCCTGGGGCGAAGCAACCGACGAAGGCGGCAGCGTGACCCGCGTCTGGCGAGTCGGCGTTCCTGAGATCCTTGGCGAGATCACCGAACTGCTGGCCGGCGCCCAGCTGCTGATCGCCGACGGTCACCACCGCTACGAGACCGCAATCGCCTACCGCGACGAGGTCGGCGGCGAGGGCGATCACGAGTTCACCCTGATGGCGCTGACCGGCCTGGACGACCCCGGCCTCACCGTCTTCCCCACCCACCGCCTGCTCTCCGGCTTCCGCGACGACCCCGAGCGCCAGCGCCGGCTCGGCGAGGGCCTGCGCGAGCTCTTCGAGGCGACCGAGGTGCCACTCGATCAGCTCGACCCGCTCGGCGAAGAGGGGCCCGGCGTCTTCGGCCTCTACGACTCCTTCCACCGGCGCGGCTTCCGCCTGCGACTGAAGGACAGCGCGGTCACCGCCCTTGACCAGCAGCTCGCCGGCAAGCCCGAGGCCTACCGCCGGCTCGACGCGGCGATCCTCGAGACGCTGGTACTCAAGGGCATCGCCGGCCTGAGCGAAGACGACATCCTCGCCAAGCGCGGCCTCGGCTACTCGAAGAGCGTCGAGGACTCGATCGCCCTGCTCGAGGACGGCACCTACGACGTCGCCTTCGTCCTCCGCCCGATCCCCGTCGACCAGGTCCGCGCGATCTGCGAGAGCGAGGAGAACATGCCTCCCAAGTCGACCTACTTCTTCCCCAAGGTCCTGACCGGGCTCGTTTTCAATCCCGTCGGATAAGGGGCCGTACGGCGTAGGATCACGCCGTGGTCAAGATCTACACCAAGAAGGGCGACGACGGCACCACCTCACTCTGGTACGGCGGTCGGGTACCAAAGCACCACGGCCGCACCGAGGCCTACGGCGCCCTCGATGAAGCCTGCTCCCAGCTCGGCGTCGCCCGTGCCCTCTGCGGCCGAGACGAGGCCGAGCTGGCCGCGGACATCCTCCGCCTCCAGGACGACATCTTCGTCGCTGGCGCCGAGCTGGCGACCGCGCCGGAGGCGGCCGAGCGGCTGGAAGACGGCGTCAGCCGTACCACCGAGGAGATGGTCGCCGAGCTGGAGGAGGCGATCGACCGTTACATGGAACGGGTGGAGCTGCCTCCACAGTTCGTCATCCCAGGCGGCAACCAGCTCTCTGCCCAGCTCGACGTCGCCCGCACGACGATCCGCCGCGCCGAGCGACGAATCAGCGAACTCAGCGAGAAGGACGAACTGGCTGGAGAGACCGTGATCCATTTCGTCAACCGCGCCTCCGACCTCGCCTACGCGATGGCCCGCTTCGCCGACGTCGACGACCCGGCCCTGTTCGAGGGCCGGCGGAAGAGCTAGACCGTGAGGGTCGTCGCCCGCCGGAAGGCGACTGGAGCGAACCGGAACCTCGGCTACATCCACGACGTCGAGATCGATGGCGGCCACACGCTCGTCATCGACGAGCCCGCATTCGTCGAGGGCGGAACCGATGCCGGACCCTCCCCCACCCGCCTGGTTGCCGCCGGCCTCGCCGGCTGTACCGCGGTGACGATGGAGATGTACGCGGCGCGCAAAGGCTGGGACGTCGGCGCGGTTCAGGTCGACGTGGATGTCGAGTACGACGACTTCGTGCCCCACTCATTCGCGGTGACTCTGCGATTGCCCGCGGGGCTGAGCGAGGAGCAGCGGCGGCGACTCCTCGCCGTGGCCGGCAAATGCCCCGTCCATAAACTGCTCGCCGGCGAGACGCCGGTCACCATCTCCGACCACATCGTGGAGCTACCCGGTGTCTGACTATGTGATCGTCGGCGCCGGCTCCGCCGGATGCGTGCTCGCCAACCGGCTCAGCGAGGATCCTGACGTCGAGGTGCTCCTGGTCGAGGCCGGTGGCAGCGATCGCCATCCCAACGTCAGGATCCCCGCCGCTTTCGCCAAGCAGTTCAAGACCAAGCGCGACTGGGACCTCAACACCGAGCCCGAGCCGCACTGCGACGATCGCTCTCTCTATATGCCACGTGGCAAAGGGCTGGGCGGCTCGAGCTCGATGAACGCGATGCTCTACGTCCGCGGTCATCCGCTGGACTACGAGAAGTGGGCTGCCGGCGGCGCCACCGGCTGGGACTGGGACGGGATCAGGCCCTACTTCCTGCGGGCCGAGGACAACGCCCGCGGGGAGTCCGAGCACCACGCGATCGACGGCCCACTGCGGGTCGAGGACGAGCGTTCGCCGCGGCGGCTCACCGGCCGGTTCCTCGAATCGTGCGCCGAGGCGGGCATACCCCGCATAGCCGACTACAACGGACACGAGCAGGACGGCGCGGCGCTCGCCCAGGTGACCCAGCGCAACGGACGCCGTTGGAGCACCGCCGACGCCTACCTGCGCCCGGCGGCCTCTCGCAAGAACCTGCGTGTGGTCTCCGGTGCCCAGGTACTCGGTGTCGAGCTCGAGGGCGAGCACGCCACGGGCGTCCGCTACCGGCGACGCGGCCGCGAGCAGCTCGTCCGCGCCGAGCGCGAGGTGATCCTCGCCGCCGGCGCCCTCGCCTCTCCGCAACTGTTGATGCTGTCCGGCATCGGGCCAGGTGAGCAACTGAAGGAGGTGGATGTCCAGGTGGCCGTCGACCTGCCCGGGGTCGGCGCGAACCTCCAGGACCATCCCTACCTGACCTTGGTGTGGGATGTGCCGGACGGTGGCTCACTGGCCGATGCCGAGAGCCCCAGGGCAATGCTCGAGTACCTGCTGCGCCGCAGCGGCCCGCTGACCTCCTCGGTCGCCGAGGCGGTCGCCTTCGTGCGCAGCAGGCCGGGCCTCGCCCAATCCGACCTCCAATTCCACTTCGCCCCCGCCTACTTCGTCGACAACGGCTTCGACGAATACGACGGCCACGCGATCACGATGGGACCGGCGCTGGTCGCCCCACGCAGCCGCGGCCACGTGCGGCTGCGCTCGGCGGACCCGGCCGACAAGCCGCGCATCCTGACCAACTCTCTGGCGGAGCCCGAGGACGTCGCCGCCCTGATTGCCGGGGCCCGGCGGGCGCGCGAGATCGCCGCCGCTGGGCCCTTTGCGGAGGTGCTCGGCCGCGAGCTCTTCCCCGGACCGAAGATCGACAACGACGAGGATCTCGCCGACGACCTGCGCCGCCGGGTGGAGCTCCTTTTTCACCCGGTGGGCACCTGCAGGATGGGCTCGGACGGCGACGCGGTGGTCGACCCGGAGCTGCGCGTGCGCGGGGTCGGCGGGCTGCGAGTCGTCGATGCCTCGGTGATGCCGATCATCCCCAGTGGCAACACCAACGCGCCGACGATCGCCGTCGCCGAGCGGGCGGCGGATCTGATCGCCGGCAAACCCCCGCTCCGCGACGGCGGCGCGACCACCGACGCCACGGCAAACGAGTAGCCAGCGTGGACCTCGGTCTGAAAGGGAGGTCCTGCGTGGTCACCGGCGCAAGCCGGGGAATCGGCCGAGAGACGGCGCGGCTGCTCTGCGCCGAGGGCGCAAGGGTGCTGCTGGTGGGGCGCAATGAGGAGCGCCTGGTGGAGGCGCAGGGCGAGGCGGTCGCTGCCGGCGCCGCGGCGGGCGGCGGCGCTCAGAGGCTGCTCGTGGACGTGACCGACGCCGATGCCGGCGAGCGGATGCTGGCCGCCGCCACCGAGTACTTCGGCGCGCTCGACGTGCTCGTCAACAATGCCGGCGCCGCCCAGTGGCGCCAGCTCGACGACGTCCCGGAGGAGGACTGGTATGCCCAGTACGAGCTCAATGTGATGGCGCCGCTGCGAGCGATGCGCGTGGCCGCCCCGGCGATGGCCGAGCGCGGTTGGGGACGGATCGTCAATGTCTGCTCGACCGCGGGCAAGCGACCGTCGGCGGCGATGCCGGAGTACTCGGTGGCCAAGGCGGCCGAGCTGTCGCTCTCGCGCCTCTTTGCCGACCGCTACGCCAGGCAGGGCGTGCTCGTCAACGCGATCTGTCCCGGGCCGGTCGAATCCGAGCTCTGGATGGACACGGGCGGTTTGCTCGACCAGTCCCACGAGATTTCCGGTGCAGGGAGCCGCCAGGAGGCACTGGCCGAAGCCGGCGCCAAGCGCCCGATCGGTCGCCTCGCCGAGGTCGGCGAGATCGCCGCCGCGATCGTCTTCCTCTGCTCGGAGCGCGCGTCCTACGTTGCTGGCGCGGCATGGTCGGTCGACGGTGGCACCGTGCAAGTCATCATCTGAGCCGTGCCTGGCGAGTTTCCTGCCCATATGACCGGAAAGTCGCCATGACCGAGGCCGCGGTGCTGCTGCCGCTCTATGGCTGGCCCGAGGAGCCCGGCCTCGTCTTCACCGAGCGCCGCGCCGACCTGCGCCGCCACGCCGGCGAGATCTCCTTTCCTGGCGGGCGTAGGGACGACGCCGACGCCGACCTCGCCGCAACCGCGTTGCGCGAGGCCCACGAGGAGATCGGCCTCGACCCCGCGCTGGTCGAGCTGGGCGAGGAGTTGCCCGCCACCGGCACCTTCGTCACCGGCTACCGCATCCATCCGTTCGTCGGCCACATCCCCCATCCTGCCGGCCTGGGCCTGGAGCCCAACCCGGCCGAGGTCGAGACCGTCCTCACCTTTTCATTGAACGTCCTGCGCGAAACCTATGCGATGCGCCGACTGACCCGCCGCGGAATCCCCTTCCACACGCCGACCTACGAGGTCGAAGGGCAGATGATCTGGGGAGCCACCGCGCGGATCCTCGGCGACCTGATGGCGCGCCTCGGCTAAGCCTCGGTCTTCTCGGGCTGGGGAACGATGCGGATGTAGGGGCGCGGCTCCTCCCAGCCCTCGGGGTAGATCTCCTTCGCCTGATCGTTGGAGACCGAGCCGGCGATGATCACGTCGTCTCCCTGCTGCCACTGGGCCGGCGTCGCCACTTTGTGCTGGGCGGTGAGCTGCAACGAGTCGATCACGCGCAGGACCTCGTCGAAATTGCGCCCGGTCGTCATCGGCTAGACGAGGATGAGTTTGATTTTCTTGTCGGGGCCGATGACGAAGACGTTGCGTACGGTCTGGTTGTCGGCGACCGCACGCCCGCCG
>JASLJO010000029.1 GCA_030152505.1 Solirubrobacterales bacterium
CTACGACGACCGAGGACGACCTCGACATCGCCCACGCCCGCGAGGTGCTCGACGCCGACCACTACGACCTGGAGAAGGTCAAGGACCGCATCCTCGAGTACCTGGCGGTGCGCAAGCTCAAGCCCGACTCGCCGGGGCCGATCCTCTGCTTCGTCGGCCCTCCGGGCGTCGGCAAGACCAGCCTCGGCCGCTCAATAGCGCGGGCCCTGGGGCGTGAGTTCGAGCGCATCTCGGTCGGCGGGGTACGCGACGAGGCCGAGATCCGCGGCCACCGCCGCACCTACATCGGCGCCATGCCCGGGACGATCGTCCGCGCCCTGCGCGACGCCGGATCGCGCAATCCCGTCTTCATGATCGATGAGATCGACAAGATGGGCGCCGACTTCCGCGGCGACCCCTCCTCGGCGATGCTGGAGGTGCTCGACCCGGCGCAGAACGACAGCTTCCGCGACCACTACCTCGATCTCGAGTTCGACCTCTCCGAGGTGATGTTCATCGCCACCGCCAATGTCCTCGACACCGTGCCCGGGCCGCTGCAGGATCGGATGGAGACGATCGAGCTGGCCGGCTACACGCTGGAGGAGAAGCGCCATATCGCCCGCCGCTACCTGGTGCCGCGCCAGATCGAGGCCAATGGCCTGCGGCCCTCGCAGATCGAGTTCGCGGATCCGGCGCTGACCGCGATCGTCGAGGAGTACACGCGCGAGGCCGGCGTGCGCAACCTCGAGCGCCAGATCGGCACGCTCTGCCGCAAAGTCGCCCGCGACGTCGCCGAGGGCAAGAACAGGCGCAAGGTCCGGGTCTCGGCCAAGAAAGCGCGCGAGCTGCTCGGCCGCCGCCGCGTCTTCGCCGAGCAGCGGCGCCGCACCAAGGGTCCCGGCGTCGCCACCGGACTGGCCTGGACGCCGGCCGGCGGCGACGTGCTCTTCATCGAGGCGACGGCGATGCCGGGGTCGGGCGGGCTGACGATCACCGGGCAGCTCGGCGAGGTGATGAAGGAGTCGGCGCAGGCGGCGCTCTCCTACGTCCGCGGCCATTGGCGCGAGCTGGCGCCGCAGTTGGCGGAGGACTGGTTCGCCGAACGCGACATCCACATCCATGTGCCCGCCGGTGCGGTGCCCAAGGACGGACCCTCGGCCGGGGTTGCGATGACGGTGGCGCTGGCTTCGCTGATCTCCGGCCGATCGGTGCGCAACGACGTGGCGATGACCGGCGAGGTGACGCTGACCGGGCAGGTGCTGCCGATCGGCGGCCTCAAGGAGAAGTCGCTGGCGGCGCAGCGGGCGGGGATCAAGCGGGTGATCGTGCCCCAGCGCAACGAGGGGGATGTCGCCGAGATCCCCGAGCACGAGCGCAGCGCGCTGGAGTTCGTCTACGTCGACGAGGTTGCGAAGGCGATCGAGGCCGCGCTCGCATGAGCGCGGAGCGAGCAAACGTCCATATCTGGTTCGTCGTGCAGCGAGCGAAGCGCGAAACTGGTTAGGAGACGACCGTGGAGGCAGCCGAGGCCTTGGGCAGAGGCAACCTGTCGACCCTCTTCGAGGCATTCCGTGAGATGGTGCGGGCGCGCTCGCGCGCCTTCTGGATCGTCTTCGGGCTGACGCTCGCCGCCGCCGTCCTGCGTTTCGCCACGCTTGGCGCGCAGGCCTATCACCACGACGAGGTGGTCACCGCCAGCCGCGTCCTGCGCGGTGACTTCATCCACGCGATGGAAGCGGTCGGCTTCAGCGAGTCGGCACCGCCGCTCTACTACGTTCTGGCCTGGTTCTGGACACAGCTGACCGGGACGGGGGAGTTCGGCCTGCGCTCGCTCTCGGCGCTGGCCGGCGTGGCGACCGTGCCCGTCGCCTACCTGCTCGGCGAGGAGCTGCGCGGGCGGCGTGCCGGCATCGTCGCCGCGGCCTTGGTCGCGGTCAACCCGATGCTCCTCTGGTACTCGCAGGAGGCGCGCAGCTACGCCCTCCTCGTCCTGCTGACCGCCCTCGCCGCCCTCTTCTTCCTCCGCGCCCTTCCCGCCAGGGACGTGCGGAGGGATTTGAGGCTTTGGGGGGTCTTCGCGGCGCTTGCCCTGGCCACGCATTACTTTGCGATCTTCCCGATCGCGCTCGAGGCGGTCTGGTTGCTGCGGCGCCGCGGCCGGTCGGCCCTGGCGGGGATCTGGATTCCCGTCGTCGCCGGCCTGGCGCTGACGCCGCTGCTCGTACATCAGGTGTCGCTGGGGCACGCCGAGTGGATCGGCGATCGCAGCCTCGGCCACCGGCTCTGGGAGGCCGGCGTCACCTTCGTCGTCGGCGAGGCCGGCGACGTCGTCGCCCGGCCGGAGACCGTGCTGCCGGCGATCGTGCCGTTGCTTGCCGTGCTGGTCGCCCTGGCGCTGCTCGTCATTCGCGGCGACCTCCGCGAGCGACGGGCCGGCGGCACGATGCTCGCCCTCGCCGCCGTCACGATCGCCGCCCCGCTGCTGCTCGCCCTGTTCGTCCCCGGCAAGGACTACGTGCTCGCCCGCAACCTGCTGCCGGCGTTGGTGCCGCTGCTGGTCGCGGTGGCAATCGGCGTGACCTTGCGTAAGGCCCGCCGGGTCGGCGCCACCCTCGCGGCGGTGCTGCTCGTCTACTCGCTCGGCTTTAGCCTTCTCGTCAGCGCTTCGCCCGCCTGGCAGCGGCCCGACTGGAGAGCGGTCGCGGCACGACTGGGCGAGCCGCGCGCGCCGCGCGCGATCGTCCTCTGGACCCTGGGTGCGGCCTCGCTGCGCTGGTACCTCTCGACTGGCTCCTACCAGGTGCGGTCGTCCGAAGAATTCGCCTGGTCCATCCACGAAGCCGACTTCGTCTCCGACGGGCCGGCCCCGCCGGTCCCGAAACGGATGTTGGGTTCGAGATTCCGTCAGATCTCCTACGAACGGGTCGGGCGTCTCTACGTGCGTCGCTATGCGATGCCGGGTTCCGACCTGGCGCCGCTGCGCCTGCGCCTGATCCACAACGCCGACCTCAACTTCCGCTCGAACGGAGTGCTGCTGGACGGCATCGGCCCGCCCTGACGCCCGCGTCCGATGAAAAATCGACTATCGGGGTATTCTCCGGCTGAAAGGACTTCACCAGCGAGGAGATGGCATGACCAAGACGAAGGCGAACCAGGCTGCGGATCTCTATTCGACCGCCCGCGAAAACCCCTATGTGCAGCGGCTGATCGAGGACGAAGAGCTGCGCGACAACCTGCGGGAGGCCTTCGAAGCGGCCCGTGGCGCCAACGGCCGGGCCACCGGCAATGGCAAGGGCGCGGTCAAGGCCGTGACCAGCGACAAGAAGGTGCAGCGCGACCTGCGCAACGCCGCCGACTCCCTGCGCGAGGCATCGGAGCAGCTGCGGGCCCCGAAGAAGCGCAAGAGACGGCTTGGCCGGCTGATCCTGTTCGGCGCTGTGGCCGGCGGCATCGCCCTGGTGCTGAGCGAGAACGCGCGCAAGACGGTGATGGACACGCTGTTCGGCGCCGAAGAGGAGTTCGAGTACACGAGCACCACCGGCTCCGGCGGCAACTCCAGCGGCTAGTCCCTGAAAGGGCGCTCGGTTAGGGTCGCACCATCGCGACCGGACACCTCGACCGCCTGACATCGATCGACGCCTCGTTCCTGGCCCAGGAGCGA
>JASLJO010000046.1 GCA_030152505.1 Solirubrobacterales bacterium
GCTACTGGAAGGTCATCCCCTTCGTAGAGAGGATGGACTACGTCTCCTACTTCTTCCAGATGGAGGCCTTCTGCGGCGCGGTCGAGCGGCTGGTCGGGCTGGAGATACCGCCGCGCGCCAAGTACCTGCGGACGATCTTCCTCGAGCTCAACCGGATCCACTCCCACCTCGTCTGGCTGGGGACGACGGCGCTCGACCTCGGCGCGGTCTCGATGCTCTGGTACTGCTTCCGCGAGCGCGACCGCATCCTCGACCTGTTCGAGATGGCCACCGGCCAGCGCATGCACACCCGCTACTTCCAGGTCGGCGGCGTGATCGAGGACATCCCGCTCGGCTTCGAGGCGAAGCTGCGCCAGTTCGTCGCCGACATGCCGGTGCGGGTCGGCCAGTACCAGGCGTTGCTCGATCGCAACGAGGTCTTCCTCTCGCGTACCAAGGGAACCGGGATCGTGCCGCGCGAGCGGCTGCTGGAGCTGGGTGTGACCGGGCCACTGCTGCGTGCCGCCGGCGAGCCCTGGGACCTCCGCAAGGCCTTCGACTACCTCGCCTACCCGGAGATGGAGTTCAAGGTGCCGGTCGGCACGGTCGGCGACAACTACGACCGCTACCGGGTGCGGGTGGCGGAGATGGTCGAGTCGACGCGGATCATCGAGCAGGCGCTGGAAGGGCTGCCGGAGGGGCCGTTCATCGCCGACGACCGCAAGTACGTGCTGCCGCCGCGCTCGGAGCTCTCGACCTCGATGGAGTCGCTGATCCACCACTTCAAGCTGGTCACCGAGGGCTACCGGGTGGCGCCCGGCGAGGTCTACTACGCAATCGAGTCGCCGCGCGGCGAGCTCGGCTGCTTTGTCCTCGCCGACGGCTCCTCGAAGCCCGCCCGGGTCCACTTCCGCGACCCCTCCTTTGTCAACCTGCAGGCGTTCAGGGACATGTCGGTCGACAGCTACGTCGCCGACATGATCTGCAGCCTCGGCATGCTCGACCCGATCCTCGGCGGGGTGGACCGGTGAACGAGGGCAACACCGGCGAGGCGCGCGCGCTGCCGGTCGACCAGGCCGTCACCGAAGGGCGCATCCCCGAGCGCAGCCCCGGGGCGATCCCCGAGCTGCATGAAGTCGACTGCCCGCCGGAGCTGCAGGAGCGGATCGAGACGCTGGTCGGGCGCTACCCGGACCGGCACTCGGTCTCGATCCCGGCGCTCTGGGCCGTGCAACGGCTCTACGGCTGGTGCACGCCGGAGGGGATCCGGCAGGCTGCCGCGGTGATGCGGGTGACGCCCGCCTACCTCGAGTCGGTCGCCTCCTTCTACGACCTGCTGCACACCGAGCCGGTCGGCTCGCACAAAGTCGCCGTCTGCACCAACATCAGCTGCTGGATGCGGGGGGGCGACGAGCTGCTCGACGCCTTCCGCAGCGCCGCCGAGGGCCGGGAGGACGTCTTCGTCACCGGCTTCGAGTGCCTCGGCGCCTGCGACATCGCGCCGATGGCCTCGATCGACGAGCGCTACTTCGACCCGCTGGAACCAGGCGAGGCGGGTACCGCGATCGACCAGCTGCTGGCCGGCGAGGACGTGCTGCCGGCAAAGGCCCTGGAGCGGCGGCCGCTGGCCGGCGACGCCCCGCAGCCGGGCATTGGGAGCGATTTGGGGGTCGGAGGATCCCCAAATCGCTCCACATCGAACGGAGGCATCGATGCCTGAGACGCGTGTCCTGCTCGAGCACGCCGAGGACCCGGCGCTGCGCACCCTCGACGGCTACCGGGGCCACGGCGGTTACGCCACGCTGGAGAAGGCCTACCGCGAGATGGAGGCCGACGTGATCCTCAAGGAGCTCGAAGACTCCGGCCTGCGGGGCCGCGGCGGCGCCGGCTTCTCGATGGGCAAAAAGGCGTCCTTCCTGCCGCGCGGCGAGATGGCCAAGTACCTCTGCTGCAACGCCGACGAGTCCGAGCCGGGCGCATTCAAGGACCGCGAGCTGATGCAGCGCAATCCGCACCAGCTGATCGAGGGGATCGCGATCGCGGCGATCGCCGCCGACGCCGGCCACGCCTTCATCTTCATCCGCGGCGAGTACGACTCGCAGGCCGACATCCTCGACGCCGCGGTCGCCGAAGCGTATGAGGCCGGCTACCTCGGCAGGGACATCCTCGGCTCGCGGCGCGACCTCGAGCTGATCGTCCACCGCGGGGCCGGCGCCTACATCTGCGGTGAGGAGACGGCACTGCTCGACGCTCTCGAGGGCAAGCGCGGCAACCCGCGGCTGAAGCCCCCCTTCCCCGCCGTGCAGGGCCTCTACGGCGGGCCGACGCTGATCAACAACGTCGAGACGCTCTCCAACGTGCCGCGCATCGTCGCCAACGGCGCCGAGTGGTTCCGCGGCTACGGCACCGAGCAGTCGCCGGGGACCAAGGTCGTCTCCGTATCCGGCGGCGTGCGCCGGCCGGGCAACTATGAGGTCGAGCTGGGGGTCCCGACCCGCGAGCTGATCTACGACCTCGCCGGCGGCCCGCTGCCCGGGCGCGAGATCAAGGCCTTCTACCCCGGCGGCTCCTCGGCCCCGGTGCTGACCGCCGACGAGGGCCTCGACCTGCCCTACTCCTTCGAGGCGATGGCGGAGGCCGGCTCGATGCTCGGCTCGGGCTCGATCATCGTCGCCGACGACAGTGTCTCGATCCCGCACATGGCGCTGCGCACGGCGCGCTTCTACCACCACGAGTCCTGCGGCAAGTGCACGCCCTGCCGCGAGGGCACCAACTGGACGGTGAAGATGCTCGAACGGGTGGTGCGCGGCGAGGCGACGCCGATGGACCTCGACATCATCAGCTCGGTCCAGGGCAACATCATGGGCCACTGCCTCTGCGTGCTCGGCGACTCGATGGCGATGCCGGTCAGCGCGATGGTGAAGAAGTTCCGGCTCGAGTTCGAACGGGTGATGGAGGAAGCAACCGACCGGATCGCGGTCGTCCAGGCGCCAGCCGAGACCCTGGGGGCGGCGACGTGAGCGCGAGAGAGGTGACGATCCTCGTCGACGGCCGCGAGGTGGCCGCGACCGAGGGAGAGATGCTGCACGACGCCGCCAAGCGCGGTGACGTCGAGATCCCTGTCTTCTGCTACGAGCCCAAACTCGGCGACCCGGTCGGCGCCTGCCGCATGTGCCTGGTCGAGATCGAGGGGATCCCGAAACTGCAGACCTCCTGCTCGACCCCGGTGCGCGACGGCATGGTCGTCCACACCCGCACCGAGCAGGTCAAGCACGCGCAGAGCGCGGTGGTCGAGTTCCTGCTCGTCAACCACCCGCTCGACTGCCCCGTCTGCGACAAAGGCGGCGAGTGCCCGCTGCAGGACATCTCGATGGGCTGGGGGCCGGGCAAGAGCCGCATGACCGATCAGAAGCGGCACTTCGAGAAGCCGATCGAGCTCTCGCCGCTGGTGGCGATCGACCGCGAGCGCTGCATCCTCTGCTACCGCTGCGTGCGCTTCAGCCAGGAGGTCTCCGAGGACTCGCAGCTGCAGCTGCTCGAGCGCGGCGACCGCACCTTCGTCGGCACCTTCGACGACCGCCCCTACGTCGATCCCTTCCACGGCAACATCACCGACCTCTGCCCGGTCGGCGCGCTGACCAGCTACACCTACCGCTTCCGCGCCCGCCCCTGGGACGTCGAGCAGGCGGGCTCGGTCTGCACGCTCTGTCCGAGCCAGTGCAACGTCAGCTTCACCGTCCGCGACGAGCAGGTGAAACGGGTGATCGCCCGCGACAACCCCGACGTCGACGACGGCTGGCTCTGCGACCGCGGCCGCTACGGCTTCGAGATGTTCGGCGCCGAGGAGCGG
>JASLJO010000051.1 GCA_030152505.1 Solirubrobacterales bacterium
TGAGATAGTCAGCAGCAACGAATCTGCATTTGGGCTCGCCCGACGCGCACAAATGCAGTTTCGCCGTCCGATTCCTCGCAGCGAGACAGGAGGCAACTGAGAATGGCCGCGAAAAACCAGTCGTCCGGCAAAGCGACGAAAAAAACGAAAGCCGGGACGCGCGCCAAAAAAGCGTCCGCTCGTAAACCCGCCACGAAAAAAGCGAAACCGAAACGCAAAGCGACGGAAAAATCCGTCGGCGGCACGACCGGTCTCGACAAGAGCGTCGAGCAGTTCCGCGAGAGCCTCGAACACAGCGTCACCCTCAGCCGCGACCGTCTGCATGAAGTCGTCGACGACGCGGTCAAGCGCGGACGGATGACTCGCGGCGACGCCGAGAAGATGGTCTCCGAATTGCTCAAGCGCGGCCGCAGGGAGGCGGACGGCCTGCTCAAAGAGCTCGAACGGCTGGTCAAACAGGCGCGCAAAGAGGTCGGCGGCCGCACCGCGCCAGTGCGCAAACAGGCGACCCAGGCGGCACGGCGGGCGCGCAGGAAACTCGGCTAGCGGGTGGCGGGGAGTCTTTGTCGTCCATAGAGCAACAGACACGCCCCGCGGGCTCCCGTCCACACAAAGGAGAGCTGCTCGAGGTTGAGGTCGACTCGCTCGCCTTCGGCGGCCGCGGCGTCGCCCGGGTCGACGGATATGTCGTCTTCGTCGCCGGCGGCCTGCCAGGCGACCTGGTGCGGGCCGAAGTCACCAAGCCGAAGAAGCGCTTCGCTGAGGCGCGGGCGGTCGAGCTGCTGCGCCCCGGCGCCGACCGCGTCACCGACAGCTGCCGGCACGAAGGCGAGCCCTGCCCTGGAGCCCCGTGGCAGGGCCTCGATTACGAGCGCCAGCTGGTTGAGAAGCGCGCCCAGGTTGACGAGGCGCTGCGGCGGATCGGTGGCCTCGACGGCTTTGAGCTCGAGGAGATCGAGCCGGCGCTGGAGCAGTGGCGCTACCGCAACAAGCTCGAATACTCCTTCGGCCCGGGGGAGGACGGGACGGTGCTCGGCTTCCACGCCAGCGGCCGCTGGGACCTGGTGATCGGCGTCGAGGACTGCCTGCTGGCCTCCGAGCGCGGCAACGCCGCCCGCAACGAGGTGCGCCGCTGGGCGCGTGAGGAGGACATCGCCCCCTACGACCGCCGGGCCGGGACCGGCGTGCTCTGCAACCTCGCGGTGCGCGAAGGACGACGAACCAGCCAGATGCAGACGCGCCTCGTCACCACAGCGAAACGCTTCCCCAAGCCGCCGGTCGACCTGCACACGGTGATCGAGGACGGCTCGGGCGGCAGCGAGGGCCCGACAGGCGTGCTCGGCGAGGAGCGGCTGCGCGAGCGGCTCTGCGGACTCGACTTCGAGATGTCCCACAACGCCTTCTTCCAGACCAACACCGAGATGGCCGAGCGGCTCTACGCCGTCGCCGCCGAGTACGCCGGCCTCGGCGGCGGCGAGCGGCTCTTCGACCTCTACTGCGGGATCGGCACGATCGGCCTGACGATGGCGGCCCGCGCGGGAGAGGTCTGGGGCCTGGAGCTCGTCCCCGAGGCGATCGCCGACGCCGAGAGCAACGCCGAGCGCAACGGAATCGAGAACGCCCGCTTCATGGCCGGCAGTGCACGCACCGGCGTGCGACCGCTGCTGGAGGAGGCGGGCAAGCCCGACGTGATCGTGCTCGACCCGCCCCGCGCTGGGCTCTCGCAGAAGATCGTCCGCCGTGTGCTCGAGTGCGAGGCGAAGCGGATCGTCTACGTCTCCTGCAACCCGACCACGCTGGCCCCGAACGCGGCGCAGCTGGTCGAGGCGGGCTATACCCTGCGCCGGGTGAGGCCGGTCGACATGTTCCCCCAGACCCCACACATCGAGTGCGTGGCGCTCTTCGACCGAGAACAAACCGCCACCTCCTCCGCTTCGCGTCCGGGGGCGGCGGGAGGCGGTAGCTGATGCCGCGCGGCTTCGGCGTCGCCGCCGGACTCGACCCCGAGGTGGCGCGGCCACTGGCGGCGCGCTGCGCCGAGCTGGGCTACGACTCGATCTGGTCCAACGACCATCCCGGCGCCAAGGGACTGGAGACGCTTGCCGAGTTTGCGGCCGCCGCTCCCGAGCTCGAGCTCGGCGTCGCCGTGATCGCGCTCGACCGCACCCCGCCGCAGGAGATCGCGGCCGACATCGAGCGGCTCGGCCTCGACCCCTCGAAGCTCTGGCTCGGCGTCGGCGCCGGCTTCTCCGAGAAGCCGCTGACGCGGATGCGCGAGTCGCTGCCCGAGCTGCGCGAGTCGCTGCCCGGCATCCGCCTCGTCCTCGCCGCGATGGGTCCGAAGATGTGCGCCCTGGCAGGCGCCGAGTTCGACGGTGCCTTCTTCAACTGGATGACCCCCGAGTTCGCCGCCCAAGCGCGACTCCAGGTCGAAGCCGGCGCCAAGCAGGCAGGGCGCGAGTGTCCGCCGGTCTTCGGCTACGTCCGCACCGCCGTCGGCCCCGACGCCGCCGAGCGCCTCGCCAAGGAGGAGTCCTTCTACCGCGACCTCCACGCCGGCTACCGCAACCACTTCGACCGTCTGGCCGAGCCCGAGGGCACCGTAGGCGTGGCGGCCGCCGACAGCGACACAGCCCGCAAGCGCCTCGCCTCCTATACCGCTCTAGACACGGTGGTCGTTCGAGGCCTCGCATCGGCGACCGCGGAGGCGATGACCTCCGTCGCAACTGCGGCGGCCCCGTAGAGGGACGGGGTGCCCCTCTCCCGGAAACTCAAGAAACCACGCCTGAACCCAGACCCACGCCCCAGCTGCGCGACGGTTTCCGGGAGAGGGGCACCCCGTCCCTCCCACCCCGCTAGCTAGTACGGCGGCAGGTCCTCGTACCAGTCGCCGAGCGTCTTGAAGGAGCGCCAGAAACGCTGCTTGGCGCCCTCTTCGTCGAGCGATTCGTCGATGTCGGGGGTGTAGAGGGCGTCGATCGTCGGGGTGAAGGCCTGGATCTCGGCTTCGCGCGGCTCGACCTCGCGCGACAGGGGGATCTTCAAGCCGTTGAGGACGCGCAACGCCGGTTCGCCCATGACGACGAGGATCTTCGGCTGGACGATCGCCAGCTCCTCGACCAGGCGGCGCACGCACTCCTCGGCGGCGAGGTCGGGCTCGGCGATCGGGCACTTGACGCAGAGCGTTCCGTAGACGACCAGGGGGTCGATCCCCAGCCGTTTGAAGCTTTTCATCAGTGCGTTGCCGGCCCGGCCGTAGAAGGCGACGCCCTCTTCGATCTCGGCGACGCCGGGGGCGTGCTTGAGCATGAAGACGTCGGCCTGCGGGTGGCCGGAGCCCAGCACCGGCATCAGCTTGCCGCGCGGGCAGTGCGGGCAATCCTGCAGCTCGTGGGTCAGCTGGTTGAGCTCGCGGATCGCGCGCTCCAGATACTTCTCTCTGATCTCGTCGTCGGTCGCCGGCACGCTGGACGATCTCTTTGACGGGCCGCCCGCGCTTCCTTTCGCCTGCGCCTTCTGCATCAGCTCTTGCTCGCCCGCCCGCCGACCGAGCGGCGTTTCTTCCGCGGCCGGCCGCCGCGCACCGGCTTGGCGTCGGGAACGCTGCGCTTCGCCGCCTTCGGCCGGCCGGTCGTCTGCAACAGCTTCAGCGCCTGCACGTAGACGAGGTTCTTGTGCTTGCGGACGATGTCGGCGTCGCGCATCGCCTCGAGGAACTCCGCCGGCCCGTCGAAGTCGTGGATCCGCACCCGCACGCTGCCGAGACCCTGGGCGACGTGGCTGTCCGAACCGGCGCCGGGGACGATCCGGTACTTGCGGGCGAAGCGCTCGGCCTCCTCGTTGAAGGCGGTGAGCGCCACCCGCGGGTTGAAGACCTCGAGGATGTCGATCTCCTCGACGATGTCGAGCAGATGCTCGTAGTCGGGCACCGAGTGGAAGCGGTCGAAGGGATGGGGAACGTAGACGAGGCCGCCCTGTGCGCGGATCGCGGCGATCGTCTCCTCCATCGTCATCCCCTTGGGGATCTTCTCCTCGAGGAAGAGCCCGATCACCTCGCCCTGCTCGGCCGTCTTCACCTCCTCGGCGACGATCACCTTGATGTCGCCCATCTCGGCCGCGATCCGGCGCGCCTCCAGGGCGCCGGAGACCTCGTTGTGGTCGGTGATCGCAATCGCGTCGAGGCCACGGTCGCGGGCGGTCTCCAGCAGCACCTTCACCGGCGTCGCACAGTCGGGCGAGTGATCGGTGTGCATGTGCAGATCGACCTCGATCAGCGGCCGGGCGGCGATCCGCTCCTGCACCTCGGGATCGCCCGCGGGATCGTGGCGGCGCGCGAGCAGGCGGCGGTAGATCGCCTCCAGCTCGTCTGCGACCGCTGCCCAGTCGCGGCCATCGCCCGCCGGCTCGACCAGCTCGTAGGGCCCGGGAAAGTAGCGCTCGAGCAGCTCGCCGGTGGCCGGCGCGGCGACGGAGCGCGCGTCCAACCGGCCGAAGAAGACCTCGACCAGCGGCCGCGCCACCTGGGTCGAGAGCACCCGCTCCTGCGGTTTGTGGAAGGTGGCGACGTTGAGCGAGTGGGAGTGGCGCAGCGCCGCCGAGGAGACGCTCGGTGCAAACGGCTCGTGGACGTGGACGATGTCCGGCGGCTCGGCGGCCAGCAACCGTTTGGTCGCGTCGCCGGCGTAGAGCCTCAGCACCTCGTGCCCGCGCCGCTCCAGCTCCTCGGAGACCCGACCGGCGAACTCGTTGACCGGGTTGCTCGTGCCGCGCCTATGAGGCGTGACCTGGGCTATCGAGAGCGGCTCAGGAGCCAACGACCGCTTGAGATTTGCTCCGCGCGTGCTTGGCGATGAACTCCTCGGTCCGCTCGCGCGCCTCGTCGTCGGGCCGCTGGCTGTGCGGCGACTTCATCAGGTAGCTGGAGGGGCCGTCGAGCTGGCCGGCGATGCCGTTGTTGAGCGCCAGCTTGATGATCCGCACCGCGTCGATGACGACGCCGGCCGAGTTGGGCGAGTCCCAGACCTCGAGCTTGAGCTCGACGTTGAGCGGCACGTCGCCGAACGATTTGCCCTCGAGGCGGATGTGCGCCCACTTGCGGTCGGTCAGCCAGGCGACGTAGTCGGAGGGGCCGACGTGGACGTCCTCGGCGGGCAGCTCGTGGCCCATGATCGAGGTGACCGCATTGGTCTTCGAGATCTTCTTCGAGTCGAGCCGCTCGCGCTCGAGCATGTTGTAGAAGTCCATGTTGCCGCCGACGTTGAGCTGCGAGGTGCGCTCGACGCGCACACCGCGGTCGTGGAACAGGCGGGCGAGCTGACGATGGACGATCGTGGCGCCGACCTGGGACTTGATGTCGTCGCCGATGATCGGCAGCCCGGCCTCTTCGAAGCGCTTGCCCCAGTAATCCTCGCGGGCGATGAAGACCGGCAGGCAGTTGACGAAGCCGACGCCGGCCTTGAGCGCCTGCTCGACGTACCACTTGGTCGCGTCCTCGGAGCCGACCGGCAGGTAACAGACCAGCACGTCCGCCTTGGTCTGCTTGAGGATGCCGACGATGTCGGCGGTCTCCCCCGGCGCTTTGGTGATCTTCTCCTTGAGGTACTTGCCGAGACCGTCATGGGTCATACCGCGCTCGACCTTGACTCCCAGCTCCGGCACGTCGGCGAACTTGATCGTGTCGTTCTGACCCGACCAGATCGCCTCGGAGAGGTCCTTGCCGACCTTCTCGCTGTCGATGTCGAAAGCGGCGACGAACTCGACGTCGCGGACGTGGTAGCCGCCGAGGTCGACGTGCATCAGGCCCGGCACTTCGTCACCCGGGTCGGCGTCCTTGTAGTACTGGACTCCCTGGATGAAGGAGTTGGCGCAGTTGCCGACGCCGACTATGGCGACGCGAACCCTGTCGTCCGTGTGGGCGGCGCCGTTGCCGCCTGCTCCGTTGGTCTCACTCATTGAAGCTCTAAGTTCCTTCCTCGATCTGGCTGACTGGCAAAGCAAACCTGCGCGCGCGACTGGTTACAGCTCCGGCGGCCGCGGGGACTCCTTCAGAAGCTCGTTTCGGACGTGCCATACGCGCTGGATCGTCGTGACGATGGTCAGCGCCGCGATCACGTAGACCGCCGGGGCCAGGAGCTCGAAATCGCCGATCCCGGCGCCCTTGGCGAAGACCAAGCCGATGGAGAGTATGACTACCCGCACGGGACGCGTCGCCAACCCGACCTTGCACTCGACCCCGAGCGCCTCGGCACGCGCCCTCGTATAGGAGACCATCAGCGAGCCGAGTACGGCGACGACGCACATCGCCGCGGCGAAATCGTCGCCGCTGGCGGCGAAGTAGCCGGCGACCGCGGCGAGCACGATCCCCTCCTCGATCCGGTCCAGGGTCGAGTCGAGAAAGGCGCCGAAGAGCGTCCCCTTGCCCGACATGCGCGAGTAGCGCCCGTCGAGCGTGTCCATCACCGAGCCGATGATGAAGGCGACCCCCGCGAGGAAGAAGAGACGCTGGGTGACCAGCGCGGCGGCGATCAGATTGCCGATCAGGCCGGCGACCGAGATCGCGTTCGGCGTCAGCCGCGACTCGATCAGGCGTTCGCGCGCGTAGGCGCGAAGCTCCTGGCCGTTGCGCGGCTGGCGCCCGTTGCGGCGGCTGCTCGGGGCGCTCGGGGGCGCCGACGAATCCATTGATGGTGAGGCTAGACGATCCGGTCCCGGACGGGGCCGCCTGTCCCTATGCCTCAGCTTCTTGGGGCGAGGCGCTGCGCCATGACCAAGCCTCGGGTCTAGCGCGGGCCAGTAACCGCTGGGCGATCAGAGCCGCGGTGATGGCGACCATCCAGCCGAGGCCGACGTCGACCCAGTAGTGGTTGCCGGTGACGATCACGACCCAGGAGATCAGCAGCGGCCAGGCCACCCAGAAGGCCCTCGGGATCCAGTGGCGACAAACCCTGAAGCCGGTGGCGCCGATCATCAGCGCAAAGGCGCAGTGCATGCTCGGCACCGCAGCGTAGGGGTTGATGAAGATCTTCGCCAGGCTGGAATCGTGGTTGACGTTGGAGAAGTCGGTGATCGTGTCGACGAAGCCGTGTTCGGGGAACATCCGCGGCGGCGCGGTCGGGTAGAGCGTGTAGCCGACCAGCGCGATCCCCATCGAGACGACGAACATGTTGCGCACGAAGTAATAGGACTCGTTGCGGAAGAGGTAGAGCCAGACCAGGAAGCCCAGCGCGATCGAGAACTGGGCATTCAGGTAGAGCTGGTTGGCGAGGTCGACGATCCAGTGGGCAGGCAGAAAGAATGCCTGCAGGCCAGGCTCGAACAGGGTGTGGGTGGAACGCTCCAGATCGATCACCTGCTGGCCGTGGGCGATCGCCTCCGAGCGCTGGCCGTCGGCAATGCCGCGGACGAGCTCGTAAGCGACATCGACGCCGACGAGGATCCCCAGCTGCCGTCCCGCGTCGCCCCAGCCCTGGGGTAGACGCGACCCAATCGCACTGAGGGCACGAGACATCTGATGATTGTAATTGTCTCGTTAACGGTGGGCTAGCCGACAAAGCCCAAAACGCGGTCGACAACGCGCTGATCGTCGATCCAAGGCCAGTGACCTGCGCCCTCGATGGCTTCGAATTCAGCGTTGGGGAGCGTTTCCGCGTAAAGCTCGCCGAACTTCAGGGGGATGTAGGGATCGCGGTCGCCCCAGAGAACGAGCGCGGGGCAGGTGAGCTTGGCCTGATCCCTACCGGCCCCGGCGAGGCGATCGGGGTCGGCGTGGCGGTAGAGGGCGAGGGTCGCGGCTCGAGTGCCCCTGTCCCAGTGGTCCCAGACCGTGTCGACGAACTCGGGTGGCATCGGGCTGCGGTCGCCGCGCGCCTGGCGCATCGTCAGCGTCATCGAAGCGCGGGTCGTCGTCGCGTTGGCGAGCTCGCCGAAGGGCCGGCGGCGCCAGATCTGGGCGACCCAATGCCAGCGAAAGCCGGGCAGCAATGGCACCAGGTTGATCACGACCAGCTTCTCGACCAGATCCGGTCGCCGCTGCGCGCCGATCAGGGCCAGCGAACCCCAGTCGTGGACGACCAGCTTGCGCCGCTCGATCTCCAGCTCGTCCAGACACCTCTCGAGGAAGGCCGAGAGCCCGTACATCGAGTAGTCGAACCGTGCCGGATCCGGCCGGTCCGAACGCCCCCACCCCGGCATGTCGATGGCGATCGCCGGGCCGTCCCCGCGCTCCATGAACGGCACCCAGTCCTCGCCGTGGGTCGGGTTGCCGTGGCAATAGACGACCGGCGTCCCCTCTCCCGACACACGCCGGCAGAAGACCCTGACACCGTCGAGGACCAGCTCGCTCTCTTCGATCGAGGCCACGAGCGCAGCATATGAGGCCAATAGGGTCCCGGCCGTGAGCTGGAAGCGGCCGGACAAGCGGCGGGTGCGGGCGATCCGGGATCGGTTGCGGGAGATGTACGGCCGGCCGGTCAACGAGCCGCATGGCCACCCGATCGCGGAGCTGATCAAGACGGTGCTCTCACAGCACACCAACGACCGCAACCGCGACCGCTCGTTCGCGCGCCTGCGCGAGCGCTACCCGACCTGGGAGGAGGTGCGCGACGCGCCGGTCGACGAGCTCGAGGAGGCGATCCGCCCCGGCGGGCTGGCGAAGCAGAAGGCACCGCGGATCCAGGCGATCCTCGAGCGCCTCGGTGAGCATCCCGACCTCGACTGGACGAAGACCGCGCCGCGCGAGGAGTCACTCGAGTTCCTGCTCTCGCTGCCGGGGGTCGGACGCAAAACGGCGGCCTGCGTGCTGATCTTCACCTGGGGCATTCCGGAGATCCCGGTCGACGTCCATATCCACCGCGTCGGCGGGCGCCTTGGGCTCTTTCCCGAAAAGGCCTCTTTCGAGCGCGCCCATGACGAGATGCTGGCGATCGTGCCGCCCGAAGACGCCTACGAGCTGCACATGAACCTGATCCGCCACGGGCGCGAGGTCTGCCGCCCGAAACCGCGCTGTGGAGAGTGCGAGCTACGCAGGATGTGTCCCTGGTACCGTGCCCGCCGAGCATGAGCAGGAAAACCTTCATCGTCTTCGGATTGGTGGTCCTCGTCCTGGCCGCCGTGATCCCCTGGCTCGCCTTCCGCGCGGACGGTGACGCCGCCAACGCCGAGCCGGTTGCGAGCAACCTGAAGGAAGGCCAGAGCCTCTTCCAGACCAACTGCGGCACCTGTCACACGCTCTACGCCGCCGGTACCGACGGCAACTTCGGGCCCAACCTCGACGAACTGTTGGCGCCCTCGGGGCCGCCGGAAGGACCGAATGCCCAGCAGACGATCGAAGCGACCGAAGGCCGCGTGCTCAACGCGGTCGAAAAGGGTGTCGACAGCAGCACCACCCCGGGCCGCATGCCGGGCGGCATCGTCAACGAAGAGCAGGCCAAGGAAATCGCCGCCTTCGTAGCCGCCACCGCCGGCGAGGGTTAGCGGCGGCAGGCCATCCCGTCACCGGGATGGCCTTTATGTGAGCTGGGTTAGTGGCCTAGGTGCAGGAGGCTGACCACGCCCGCGTGGTCGGAGGGCCAGAACGGCGGTTCGGCCTGGAACGGGGTGTCGCCGATCAGCTCGGCCTCGTCACCGCCCGAGCGGGCGGCGCCACGGCTGAGGATCAGGTCGATCCGGGTCCGCAGCGTCGAAACCGGATTGTTCAGCGCCCCCGGCGCGAGCGGCGGGGTGTTCGATTCCTGGCAGCAGGAGCTGCCGGGGCCGAGCTGTTCCTCGTCCCAAGCGTCACGGAACTTCCCGGGTGCGGTGAGCTGCGCATAGGAGGTCGTCGTGGAGCCGTCCGACGCGGAGTTGAAGTCGCCGGTGGCAATGATCGTCCCGCCCTTGCCCGGACCCGCGAGGAACTCGGCCGCCTGTTCCTGTTGCACAAGCGGCGATTCCTCGGTTTCGAGGTGGGTGTCCACGAAGCGGAACGGCTGGTGCTTCAGCCTCGCGTCGATACTGGCCCAGCCGCGGTCGAACGACAGCGGGCCGACCGGCGATTCGATGACCTGCTGAGCGATGTAGTGCCCGCTCTGTGGGTTGCTCCAGGTCAGTTCCGGCGTGTCGTCGTTGACGAGGATCACGTCGCGGTCTTCGAGCTGCACCGAGCAGGTGAATTGCCCCGAAACGACAGGGCAGGTTTCCGACACCAGCGGCGCCGGGCCGATGTTCGCGTTATGCGCGATCGACCCCACCGAGTAGTGCAGCCCGCGGGCTTCGAGATCGCTCTGCAAGATGGCGAGGAAATCGTAGCCTGGGGGCGGGTTCAAGCCGCCGGTCGTCCACTTCGTGACCTCCTGCAGGCCGATCAGGTCCGGATCCTTTTCCTGAATCTCGCCGGCGATAGCTTCGGCGCGCTGGGGGAAGTTCGTGTACTGCACCGTCGCGTAGATCCGCGCGACGGCTTCGACGAATTCTTCCGCGGTTTTCGCTTCGAGCGCCGGCCCGAGGCTGGAGCCCAGATAGAGGTTCTGGGTCATCACGGTCAGGTCGCGCCTGTCTTTGCCGTGGTCTCCGTGGGGCTTGCCGTGATGTCCACGGTGGTGGTGGCCACGGTGGTGGTGGTGGTGGTGGGCGGCTCGGCTATGTCCGTGACCCCGCCCGTGGGCGGGCGCCATCGCCGGCACCAGGGCGAGCGCGAACACCACGACGAGCGCCGTCAGCCAGGTCCGGCGGGCGGGTGCGTGAGCGTGACTCAAGGTTTCCTCCTCATTCCGTGATTGGTCGAGGCGTCTCCCTTGATGTGCCCGCCGCCGGTGCGCGCGAAACCAATATACGCAGATCGATTTGACATCGACTAGAAATCTGCCACACTCCGACTTAGATTTTTAGAGTCCGCGCGGCGGCTCTCACCCAGTTAAAGCCAAAACTCCTGGAGGTACGCACGAAGTGGGAAAGACGATCGGCATCGACCTGGGCACGACCAACTCCTGCGTCGCCGTGATGGAGGGCGGCGAGCCGACCGTCCTCGAGAACTCCGAGGGCGGGCGCACGACCCCCTCGGTCGTCGCCTTCACCGACTCCGGCGACCGCCTCGTCGGCACCGTCGCCAAACGCCAGGCGGTGATGAACCCCGAGAACACGATCTTCTCGATCAAGCGCTTCATGGGCCGCAAGGAGGCTGAAGTCAAAGAGGAGGAGACGATCGTCCCCTACGAGGTCGTCGCCGGCCCCAACGGCGACGTCCGCGTCGACGTGCGCGACAAGCAGTACAGCCCGCCGGAGATCAGCGCGATGATCCTGCAGAAGCTGAAGACCGACGCCGAAGCGAAGCTCGGCGAAACGGTCGACAGCGCCGTGATCACCGTCCCCGCCTACTTCAACGACGACCAGCGACAGGCGAC
>JASLJO010000187.1 GCA_030152505.1 Solirubrobacterales bacterium
CTGGGACTGGAGCGAAGCCCACCGCTTCTGCCTCAGCTTCGCCTTCCGCTACGCGAAGAGCCAGGCCGAGGCGGAGGACATAGCCCAGGATGCGATGGTCCGTGCTTGGCGCAAACGCGACTCGCTGCGCGACGCGGGAGCCCTCAAGTCGTGGCTGGCCACGATCGTGCGCAACGAGGCGCTGCGTGAGTTCGCGCGCAAGCGGCCGCCGGCGAGCGACCTGATCGAAATTACGCACGGCCGCGACGATGACCGTGTTCTAGCCACGGTCGAACGGGCGGACCTTCATGCGGCACTGGAGCGGCTCAACAAGCGCGACCGCCAGCTTGTGCGGATGCGCTACGACGAGGACATGACCCAGGAGGCGATCGCTCACCGTCTCGGCATCCCCCTGGGCACGGTCAAGGTCCGGCTGCATCGGGTGCGCGCCAAACTGCGCCGCTCGATCGGCGTCGTCTAGAGATCCGGGGAGGCGGGCGGTCAGGTGGGGCGCGGGGCCTCAGCCGGCCGCTGCCCGGCGCATCTCTTCGGTCGCCGCGCCGGGGCCGATGTAGGGGACGAGCATGGCGAAGACCAAATCGGGGAGCAAATCGGGGAGTCGCTCGGCCTGTCCAGTCAGCAGCTCGTCGAAGATCAGGCCGGACACCGCGCCGGCGGCCATCAGGCCGATATTTCGCGGTAGCTCACGGTCGCCGGCGAGCTGCTCACCGTCGACGAGGAACTCGGTGAACCGGGCGACGGCGTCCCAATGGCGCCGGCGGGCGTCGGCGCCGGCAGCGGCGACCTCGACGATCGCGGTTCGCGCCAGCCCGGGGTCGAGCGCGAACATCTCCACCACGGTCGCCAGCCCGACTCTCATTCGCTCCAGCCACGGCCTGTCGGCATCGCAGTTGGCGACCACCTCGCCCAGTACCCGCTCGACCGCCAGGTCGTAGGCGGCGAGAAAGCACTCGTGCTTGTCCTCGAATTCCTTGTAGAAGGTCGTGCGCGAGACGCCCGCCTCGGCGATCACGTCGGCTACCGAGGTCGTCATGTATCCCTTGCGGCCGACGACCCGCACCATCGCCTCCAAGATGAGTTGCCGCCGCGTATCGCTGCCCGCCATCGGCCTCCCCGGCAGGGTTGAACTATCGGGTATATGAATCATAGCGGCAGCGTGTACGTAAGCGTTTATCGAGTCAGCCTCTCGACCTCCCTGGCTGCCGCGCCCGGGCCGATATAGGGGACCAGCGTGGCAAAAAAGACATCCGAAAGCAAGCCGGGAAGCTGCTCGGCACGCCCCGCGAGGAGCTCGTCGGAGATCAGTCCGGTCACCCCGCCGATCGCCATGCGGGAGGTGTTCGCCGGCAGGTTGCGACCCCCGGGTGCATGGTCTCGACCCTCCTCGAAGAGCGGCGTCAGTCGTTGCATCGCCGCCCGGTGGCGCCGTTGGGCAGCTGGGCCGGCATTGCCGATCTCGACCAGCGACAGCCGTGCCAGTGCCGGCTCGGATGCCAGGACCTCGAGCAGGGCGGAGAGGCCGGCCGTCGCTCGCTCCGGCCAACTCCCGGCGAGCTCATAGGCGGCGGTCACCCGCCGGACCAGAACCTCGACCGCGTTGTCGTAAGCAGCCAGGAAGCACTGCTCCTTGTCGTCGAAAAGCTCGTAGAAGGTCGTGCGGGAGACGCCCGCCTCCTTGGTCAGGTCGCCGACCGTCGTCGCCCCGTACCCCTTTTCGGCCACCACGCGCACGGCCGCGTCGAGCAGGCGATCGCGCTGGGAGCGCGTGACCATCTCCGGCGGCAGCCGGTGACGTCCGCGCGGAGGGCGCCACCGGTCTCCCCCCCTGCCCCGCGCCACTCCGGTCAGCCTCCGGGTGGGCTCAGAGGCATCGCCTCCAGGAGCTTCTCGGCCTCGCGGGACTGGCGCAACGCCTCGTCCTGGCCGAGGTAAGTGACGGTCGTGATGTAGACGACGTCGGGCAGCAGTTCGCGCAGCCTCTCGGCGTTGCCGGCGAGGATCTGGCCGACGATCAGCGACTCGGCGCCGGACAGCGCCGCGCGGCCGGCGCTGGAGGGGATCGCTTCCTCCTCGACCGGGTCCTCGCGGCCGCGGTCGAGCAACGACTGCAGCACTCGCTTGCCCGCGGCATAGAGCTCGAAGGCGCGCTCGCCGGTGGCGGGTGCCTCGACCAGCGCCATGCGGGCGAAGGCCGGGCGACTTGCCAGCAGGTCGAGGAACTCCGCCGCCGCATCGCGCACCATCGTCGCCCAGGGCTTGTCGGGCGAGTAGGCGGAGACGATGCGACCCATCGCGTCGGCGAGCGAGACCTCCATCGCCGCGGCGAAGCAGTCCTCCTTGTCCTTGAAGAGCTCGTAGAAGGTCGCGCGGGAGACGCCCGCCGGCTCGCAGATGTCGGCTATCGTGGTCGCGCTGTAGCCCTTGCTCGCGCAGCTGTCGGCCATCGCCACCAGGATGCGTTCGCGCTGAGAGTGGGCGATCAGCGGCTTGGCGAGATCCTCACGGCCGGCCGGGAGCCGTTCCTTCTCGATCAACCCGCTCAGGTTCACGATAAACGCAATTGTACACTCCGTGCGTGGCTCTGTGGACGCCCGAGTACTGAGTTAACAATCTATCTCTCCATGGGACGCCCTCGGGATGCGGTTTGGCCATCCCGGCCCGCTCGCCTGCGGTGGGTGTCGGGTACGCTCGCCACCCCGACCGACTGGAGTCCCAGATGCCACTCAACATCGAAGAGGCCGCCAAGCTCTACGGCAACCGCTTTCTCACCGAAGACGCGCCGGCCGGCGACTTTCCGAGCTGCGGCATGTCGGCTCTCGACGCCATGCGCCTGGTCGACGAGGAACTGGCGCTGGAGGGTGACCCGCAGCGCAACCTGGCGACCTTCGTCACCACCTGGATGGAGCCGGAGGCGCAGCGGATCGTCGGCGAGAACCTCTACCGCAACTTCATCGACCACGCCGAGTACCCGATCTCGGCCGAGGTCGAGCAGCGCTGCATCCGCATGCTCGCCGACCTCTATCACGCTCCCGGCGAGACGACCGGCGCCCGTACGCAGGGCTCCTCGGAGGCGATCATGCTCGGGGCGCTCTCGCTGAAGTGGAAGTGGAAGCAGCGCCGCGAAGCCGAATCGAAGCCGATCGACAAGCCGAACCTGATCTTCGGCGGGGACGTTCACGTCGTCTGGGAGAAGTTCTGCCGCTACTTCGATGTCGAGCCGCGGATCGTCCCCCTGCAGGACGACAAGTACGTGATCGGGCCCGAGGACGTGCAGCCCCACGTCGACGAGAACACGATCGGCGTTGCGGCGGTGCTCGGCACGACCTTCACCGGCCACGCCGACGACATCGTCGGGATCAACCGCCTGCTCGTCGATCTCAAGGGCGAACGCGGCCTCGACGTGCCACTGCACATCGACGCGGCCAGCGGCGGCTTCGTCTGGCCCTTCCTCTACCCGGACTCCGAGTGGGACTTCCGCCTTGAGCAGGTGCGCTCGATCAACGTCTCCGGCCATAAGTTCGGACTCGTCTACCCGGGTATCGGCTGGCTTGTCTTCAGGGAGAAGGCCGACCTGGCCGAGGACCTCGTCTTCTACGAGAACTACCTGGGCAAGACCGACGCGACCTTCACGCTCAACTTCTCGACCGGGGCCTCGATGGTGCTCGCCCAGTACTACAACTTCGTCCGCTACGGACGCGAGGGCTACACGTACATCATGCAGGCGATGCAGGCCAATGCGAAGGTCCTGGCGGAGAAGCTCAAGGCGGGCGGCGACTTCGAGCTGATCGGCGAGGGGGAGGAGCAGCTGCCCCTGGTCGCCTTCAAGCTGCTCGAGGGCCGCGACTACGACGAGTTCGACGTCTCCTGGCAGCTCTCGGCCGAGCGCGGCTGGATGCTGCCCGCCTACACGATGCCGCCCAACGCCGAAGACGTGATGGTGCTGCGGGCGCTGGTCAAGCAGACGCTCAGCCGCGAGCAGATCGACCGTCTCGCCACCGACATCCAGACCGCCTGCGCGACGCTGGAGAAGAAGGGCGGCGCCCACGCCTCCGAGCGCAAGCGGATGAAGAGAAGCCCGGGCTACTGAGCCCGGCCCGACCGGGCTCAGCCGGCGGCGGGCGCGCAGCCCACCCCGCCGACCAGCATCTCGGAGCCGAGGTGGGCGCCGAGGACCGGGCCGACCTGGGTGCAGAAGAGCGGTTCGGTGCCCAGGATCGCCGTCCCCTCGCCAACCAGGTTCGCGGCCTCCTGCGGGCACTGGGCGTGCTGGACGATCCACTCGCTCGCCCCGCGCTCGTGCAGCTCGTGCAGGTAGGCGACCATCCGCTCCTGGGCTCGTTTGGCGGTGCGGACGCGGCCGACCGGCGCGATCTCGGTGCCGAAGGTGAGGATCGGCTTAATCTTCAGCGCCGAGCCGAGCAGCGCCTGGGCCGCCCCGATCCGGCCGCCGCGCCGCAGGTACTCGAGGGTGTCGAGGCAGAACCACATCGCCAGGCCCGCGCGGGCCTGGTGGACGACCTCGACGACCCGCTCCAGCGCCTCGCCGCGGGCGGCGGCTTCGGCGGCGGCGAGGACGAGGCAGCCGAGCCCGCCGGCGCCGGTCTGGCCGTCGACGACCTCGACCCGGCCCGGCAGTCCCTTGTCGGCGAGCACGCGCGCCGCCTCGCGGGCGCTCTCGCAGGTGCCCGAGAGCCCGCCGGCGATGTGGACGGAGACGACGTCGCGGCCGGCGGCGGCGAGCGGTTCGTACTGGGCCAGGAAGTCCCCCACCGAGGGCTGCGAGGTGGACGGCAGCTCGGGCGACTCGCGCAGCCGCGCGTAGAACTCGTCGAGGTCGTACTCCCGCTCGGGGAGGTGCTCGCCGTCCCAGCCGACGTAGAGGCTGACCTGGCCGATCCCCCAGCGCTCGATCAGCTCCGCCGGCACGTAGGTGGTGCTGTCGGTGATGACGGCGACGCCGCCTCGGGAATCGACGCCCGCATCGTCGAAGCTGGTGCTCATCGACAAGAGACTCTATGTTGGCCCCTATGAACGACGACTGGCGACTTCAAATCGATGGCAAGGACGGCGGCGGCGCGACGCCGATGGTGGCGGGACTCGACGCGGGCGAGCTCGAGCACGATCTCAGCGACGCCTTCCACGACAA
>JASLJO010000241.1 GCA_030152505.1 Solirubrobacterales bacterium
GTCCGGAGGCGACGTAGGAGGCGGTGATCGCGATCGAGCCGATCACCCGTAGACGGTAGACCCGCCCGTCCAGGGCCTCTGCGACGGGTAGCAGGCGTCCGGGCTCAGCAGACTCGATCCCGAGCAGCTCGAGCTTCTCACGATCGGGCGTCACCTCGATCGGGGAACCGCCCAGGGTCGCCCCCTCTCCCCTTCCGGCGGCGAACTCCTCCCCGGCGCCGAAGTCGAAGACGTAGCCGAACTCGACGTCGGCCATCGAGCCGGCGGAGGCGACGGCGACGCTGAGGCTGTGTGCGGGCAGGGTGCGACGGGTATTCAGCGAGCCGTCGATCGGGTCGATCACCACCCGTGCCGGCCCACCATCGCCAAAGGCGACCTCTCCCCTCTCCTCGGAGATCGCCGTAAACGAGGCGCCGTCCAGGGCGAGCTCCTCCAGCTCGGCGAAGACCGCGTCCTCGCAGCGGCGGTCGATGACGAGACTGCGATCGCCCCCCTTGCCCACACCTTCGTATGCGGTGCGTGCCTCGATCCCGGCAGTCTGCTCGAAGAGCTTGCGGTGCACAGCGACGATGCGGCGGCAGATTCCCAGCCAGTCTGCGGAGAGAGCGTCCACCTTTCGCATCCTATGGTGGCCACCTCGGTCTGCCGTCCCGGTAGCGTTGGACCATGCTCACCCTCGCCGAGCCCCAGGAGCGCGCTATCGATCATCGCTCCGGCCCGCTCCTGCTGATCGGCGAAGCCGGGACGGGCAAGACCGAGGTCCTCGCCCGCCGCTTCGCCGACCTCGTCGAGGAGGGAACCATGCCGGCGAGGATCCTCCTCCTCGCCTCGACCCGGGCGACCGCCCACTGCCTGCAAGGGCGGGTCGAGCAACTCCTCGACCGTCCCCTGGAAGACCTCTGGATCGATACCTGGGAGGCGCTGGGAGAGCGCCTGCTGCACGAGCACGCGACCGCCGCCGGCCTCGACCCCTTCTTCAGCGTCCTCGGCCGAGCGGAGCGCCTGGCGCTGCTTCTCGATCGCCTCGAAGAGCTCCCCCTGCGACACCAGGAGATCCGCGGCAACCCGGCCGGTCTGCTCGCTCATCTGCTCGAGCAGATCGACGAGCTGAAGGCGGGCTCGGAGCCCGGCGACCCCGAGCTGGTCGAGCTGGCAGCGGCCCACGACCGGATCCTCGACAGCACCTGCAGCCTCGACCGCAATGACGTCTACCTGACCCTTGGCAAGCTCATGGACGAGCGCCCCGACGTCCGCGCCGAGATCGCCCACCGCTTCGAATACATGATGGTCGACGAGCTCGAGGACACGACCGCCTCCCAACGCACAATCCTCCAGCTTCTCCAAGCCGAGCACCCAAATCACGTGTATGCCGAAAACGCCCCTCGCCCGGGTGGCCACGACAGGACCCGCCGGCCGGAGACCATCGTCCTCTCACACGTGTTCCGAGATCCTGAGACGAAGTTCTGGAGATGCGGCAACGAGCGGGCGCAGGCGCAGGCCGTGGCGCGGGAGGCCGAGCACCTGATCGCTCAGGGAACGGCCCCGGAAGACATCTGCGTCCTGGTCGAGAGCCAGGAGCACGGGGGTCCGGCTGCGGCGGCGATGGAGGAGCGCGGCATTCCCTTTCACCTCTCAGGCCCGGCGGCGCTGTTCCAGCGGCCCGAGGTGCGCGACGCGATCGCCTGGCTGCGAGCCCTGGCCGACCCCGGCGACTCGGCGGCCGCGGCGCGGGCGCTCACGCGGCCGCCGATCGAGCTGCGCTCCGCCGACCTGGCGCGACTGACCACGATCGCCCGACGCCGCAAGCTCGACATGGTCTCCGCCTGCGAGGCCGCGCTGGAGAGCCCGCAGATCCCGCCCGAGGCACGGGAGCGGATCCAGTCCTTCCTCAAGCTCTACGGCACCGCCTCGGCGGCACTCGAGGAACGCCGCGCCGACGTCTTCGTGCGCCGCCTGATCGAGGCGGTCGGCCTGCGCCGCCAGCGACTCTTCGCGGCCCAGCCCGAGGTCGCCGAGCGGCTGCTCGGGCTCTCACGCCTGGCGGAGCTGGCGGCAGCCTGGGCGCGGCGCGAGCCGAACGGCTCGACCCGGGACTTCGTCCGCCACCTGAGCGCCGTCGCCGACGCCGGGGTCGAGCCGGCCGGAGTGGTCGAGCCGCCGGCACGCGGCGCGGTGCAAGGTCACGCACGGGAGGCGGTCAAGGGGATGGAGTTCGCGCACGTCTTCGTCCTCGGCCTGGAGCGCGGCGGGGGCGCCGAGCGGATCGGCCGGCCCGCCCGCGACGGGCTCGTGCTCGCTCGGATCGAGCACGGTGACGCCGGTGAGAGTCGGCCCTCCGATTTCTACGCAGCCGCGCTGGCCGCGGCAGACGCCGAGGAGGAGGTGCACGAGGAGGAGCTGTTCGGGCCGGCGGAGGGGCTGCACGCGACCTACCGCATGCTGCGCGAGGAGATGCTCCAGGCCTCGTGGAAGGCGGGGCGGGACCTCTCCGAGCCGCGCCTCGACACGGCAATCGACGTCAACCGCGCAATCGCCCGCTACCTCGAGCTGCTCAAGCTGGCGGCGCTGGCGCAGAGGCCGGGCGACGAGGCGACGGCGGAGGCGATCGAGGCGGTCAACGGGCTGCTGCGCCAGGTCGCCACCCCCGAGCAGCAGGCCGAGCTCGACGCCTCCTCCCTCGACTCCTACCTGCTCGGATCCGAGCGCGAGCGGGAAGGCAGGCGCAGGCTTATCGACGCGCGCCACGAGCCGTCGCTGGAGGAGTTCCTGCCCCGTCGTGGCGACGGGTCGCTCAGCCTCTCGGCCTCCGACCTCGACCTCTATCTGACCTGCCCGCTGAAGTACAAGTTCGCGCGCGTCTTCGGCATCCCGCAGGAGCCGACGATCAACCAGCGCTTCGGCATTCTCATTCACAACGTGCTCGAACGCTTCCACAAGGAGGGCGAGGAAGAAGGGTTGCCGCGGCTCATGGACCTGTTCGAGGCCGGCTGGCGGCGCACCGGCTTCGGCACCAGCGACGACGAGCTGCAGTTCCGCGATCGGGCCCGCGAGGCGATGCGTCTCTACTGGGAGCGCGAGAGCGAGTCAAAGGGCGAACCGCTTTGGCTGGAGCGCAAGTTCGACATCCGCATCGGCGAGCATCACGTGCGCGGCCGCGTCGACCGGGTCGACCGCCTACCCGACGGCGACCACGAGCTGATCGACTACAAGACCGGTGAACGCAAGAGCGAAGCCGATCTGGAGAGTGACCTGCAGCTCGCCCTCTACCGACTCGCGGCGCGCGAGGCCTGGGACCTCGAGGCGAACACCGGCAGCTACTACTACGTGCTCGACGCCGAGAAGGTCGCGGCGCCGGTCAGGCCGGATGACGCCGAGCGGGTCGAGCGGACCGTCTTCCAGGTGGGTGAGGGAGTCCTCAGCCAGGACTTCGAGCCGCGCCCATCGCCGACCGTCTGCAGCTGGTGCGACTACCGCCTGATCTGCCCGGCGGCAGAGAGCTGACCCGGCGCTAGTTCGACTCGCCGCGCCTTTGCTGCAGGAACTGCTGGAACTCGCGCGCGATCGTGTCGGCTGAGGGCAGCTCGTCGTCCCCCTCACCGAGCTGCTCGGCCTGCTCGGCCTCGATCCGCTCGACCAGTTCGGCGATTTCCGGGTTGGCGGCGACGGCGCGGCCAATCTGCTCTTCGTAGCTGGCCGTTTCCTCCTCGAGCTCGGTCGCGTCGACGGCGATTCCGGTCAGGCCCTCCAGCCGGCGCAGCAGGGCAAGCGCCGCCTTCGGGTTGGGGACGGCGGCGACGTAGTGGGGCACGGCGGCCCAGAGCGAGGCCGAGGTCATGCCGATCTGACGGCAGCAGTCGTGGACGATGCCGACGATCCCGGTGGGACCCTCGTAGCTTGAGCGCTGCAGGTCGAGCTCCTCGACCAGCTGCTCGTCGGAGGCGAGACCGGTGATAGGCACCGGCAGGGTGTGCGAGACCTCCGCCACCAGCGCGCCCATGGTGATCACCATCTCGACCCCGAGCGCGTCGGCCGCGGTGGCGACGGTCTCCGAGAAGGTGCGCCAGCGCAGGTTGGGCTCGGTGCCATCGAAGAGGACGAGGTCGCGCTCGGCGCCCGGGATGCGGATCGCGATCAGGTCATTCTGTGGCCACTCGATGCTGCGCGCCTGGCCTTCCGAGAGCACGATCGTCGGTCGCGTCGCCTGGAAGTCGAAGTAGTCCTCGGGATCGATCTCGGCGACCGGCTCGGCGTCGAAGGCGTCGGCGATGGCGCCCAGCGCCGCCGAGGCGGCGCCGGCCGCGTCGTTCCAACCGCGGAAGGCGCAGACGAGGACGGGAGAGCGCAGCCGCGGCACGTCGGAGTGCCAGGTGAGCGATGGATCCACTCCCTGAGCGTAGCGCTCCCGCGGCGGCCCCTATGCCTCTTCCGCGAGTGCCCTCCGGACCAGGCCATAGGCCACGAAGAGGACCAGAGCGGCGAAGGAGAGTTCGAGCGCCCGCTGGGGAACCTCATTGGCGACGACGACGCCGATCAGGACGCCGAGCGGCGAGAGCACGCCGATGATCAATGCGTCGCGCAGGTTGAGGTTGCCGTAAGAGTTCTGACGGACCGCACCGATCAAGGCGACGATGACGATCATCAGCAACGAGGTCGACTCGCCCTGGACCTGGGTGAGGCCGAGGAAGAGCGTCAGGGCGGGGACGAAGAGGACGCCCCCGCCGACGCCGACCAGGCCGCCGGCGAGACCACCGGCGACGGCGAAGAGGACAGCGAGGAGCTCGTTCATGGTCGCCCTCCCCTCACTTGACTATCAGCTCGATCGCCACGGCGACGAGCAGCGCCGCGAAGAGCAGTGAGACGGCCCGCTGCGGGATGCGCTGTTGGATCGAGGTGCCGGCGACGACGCCGAGGATCGCGGGGATCGAGAGCAACAGGCCGGTGCCGACGTGGACGTTGCCGTAGAAGCCGCCCTGCGCGACCGCTCCGAACAGGCCAATCAGGATGATGGCCCCAAGGCTGGTCCCGGTCGCCAAACGCTCCCCGTAGCCGAACCAGAAGATCAGCAGCGGCACGATCACGGTACCTCCGCCGACGCCGAAGATGCCGCTGAAGACGCCGGCGAGGGTGCCGATCGCGGCGAGTTTCAGCGTGCGTTCGGACGGCATCGCGCGATACTAGTTCTCGTGTCTCCCGAATCCGGCAGAGGCGGGGGCGGGGCGGAGCTCGGCCCGCTGGCGCGCCTGCGGCGCGATCCCGCGCGCTCGGCCATCCTCACCGACGTCGACGGCACGCTGGCGCCGATCGTGCCGCGGCCCGAGGAAGCCGTGGTGCCCGCGCGGACCAGTGAGCTGCTGCGGCGGCTGAGCGGGCGCTACGGCCTGGTCGGCTGTGTCTCGGGGCGGCGCGCCGAGGAGGCGCGGCGGCTGGTCGGAGTCGACGAGATCGCCTACGCCGGCAACCACGGTCTCGAGCTGCTTTTGCCCGGCGAGGAGCAGCCGCGCTTCGACCCCTCCCTGGAGGGCCGTGAGGACGACGCGGCGGACTTCATCGCCGAGTTGGGTGCCGCGAGGCTGGCCGAGGCCGAGCTGCGCCTCGAGGACAAGGGGCCGATCCAGGCGCTGCACTGGCGCGGCGCCGCCGATGACCGGGCCGCCGAGGCGCATGCGCACGAGATCGGAACCGCTGCCGGGCGGGCGGGATTGGTGCTGCGCTGGGGGCGCAAGGTGCTGGAGCTGCGTCCTCCGGGCGGGGGCGGCAAGGACGCAGCGGTGGCGGCGCTGCTGGCCCCGCACCGGATCGGCATCGCCTCCTACGCAGGCGACGACCGCACCGACCTGGACGCCTTTCGGCGCCTCCGCGAGCTGGAGCAGGGCGGCGAGCTGGAAGCCGCCGTCTGCATCGGCATCCTCTCCGAGGAGGGTCCGTCCGAGATCGGCGCCGAGGCGGACATGACCGTCGACGGACCCCCCGGCTGGCTGGCGCTGCTCGAGGCGCTGGCGGAGTAGAACACGGCGCATGCCCTTCACCGACCTGCTGCGGATCACCGTCTTCCTCACCGGCGCCGAGGCGACCGCCCTGGGGGCGATCACGGCGATCGCCGCCGGCCGCGCAAGCGACGCGACGACGGTCTACGTCGCCGCCGCCTGGTGGCTGATCGCCCTTCTCCTCGGCATGTATCTGGGGCGACCAGCGCGGGCCGCCGACGGGGTCCGCGAGGCCCTCGCCCGTGCCCGCACGGCGACCTCGCTGCCCCAGGAGTCGCCCGGCCGGATCGCCGCGATCCGCCTCTGGCCGATCGGCCTCACCGCCCTCGCCGCCGGCATTCTCGGCGTCATCTACCCGGGAGTGGCCGTGATCGGCGCCGGCTACGCCCTCCTCGTCGCCCTGGCGATGCGCACCCGCGAGGCGGCGGTGCTCGGCATCGAGCAACGCGACGGCGTCAAGTTCTACGTCGTCCCCACCTCGGCCCTGCGCCCGATCGAACTGATCCGCACTCCGGGCCTGCGCAGCGATCGGCTGCACGCGCACTGAGGACGAAAAGCAGACGGCCCGCCGAAGCGGGCCGTCGTTGGGAAAGCTCGGTGGAACCGGCCCCCGACATCGCAATGCAGACAGTATAGCGCCCCCGGAGGGAGTCGACGGGGGTGTCACCGCTTTCGCGGTTCCTGAATCCTATCGTCTTCGATGTTCTTTGTCTAACAGACGATGGAATTCAGGAGATCAACGCCTTGAACTCCCGCCAGCCGCGCGTGTTTGCCACGTCGTCGGCGGTCAACCAGGCGCGGCGGGCGGTCGCCACGGCGTAGGCCATGTTGTCGAGGGTGTCGACGCCGTGGGCGTCGGTGTTGAGGACGATGGTGACTCCGGCCTCCTTGGCCAGGCGGGCGTGGTGCTCGGAGAGGTCGCGGCGGTTGGGGTTGCCGTTGATCTCCAGCAGCGTCCCGGTCCGCGCCGCCGCCTCGACCACCGCCTCGACGTCGATCCCGTATGGCTCGCGGCGGCCGATCAGGCGGCCGGTGAGGTGACCGATGCAGTCGACGTGCGGGTTCTCGATCGCGGTCAGCACCCGCTCGGTCATCGCCGCGGGTGAGATGGAGAAAGAGGTGTGGACGCTGGCGACGACCCAGTCGAGCGATCCGACCAGGTCGTCGGGGTAGTCGAGCTCACCGTCGAGCCCGATGTTGACCTCCGAGCCGGCGAGCAGGTGGAAGCCTCGCTTTCCCCTGTTCCACTCGCGCACCTCCTCGATCCGCCGCCAGAGGCGCTCAGCGGTGACGTGGTCGCCGAAGCCATGGCTGGCCGAGTGGTCGGTGATCGCCATGTAGCCATAGCCGCGCCCGCGTCCCGCCGCCGCCATCTCCTCCAGCGTGTTGCGCCCGTCGGAGAGGGTCGTGTGGGAATGGAGGTCGCCGCGAACGTCGTCGAGCGAGACGAGGTCCGGCAGCGTCCCCTCGCGCGCCGCCTTCAGCTCGCCGCGGCCCTCGCGCAGCTCCGGCTCGACGTAGGCGTAGCCGAGCCGCTCGTAGACCTCGGCCTCGCCTTCACAGAGGGTGACCTCGCCACTCTCGCTGTCGGTGATCCCGTGCTCGGAGACCGAGAGACCGTGCGCCACCGCCTCTTCGCGCAGCTGCACGTTGTGCGCCGCCGAGCCGGTGAAGTGCTGCAGCAGGTTGCCGAACGCCTCTGGCGGGACGATCCGCAGATCGACCGAGATGCCGTTGTGGGTCTGCGCCCGCACACCGTTCGGCCCCGGCTTGCCGGCGGCGGCGATCAGCTCGTGGCCGGCGAGGAACTCGGACAGCGCGCTGGGCTCCTCGGCCGTGGCGATCAGGTCGATGTCCTTGCAGGTCTCGGCCCAGCGCCGCGCCGACCCGGCCACCTCTACCCGGTGCGCCGCCGAGTGTGCGCGCAAGGACGTGGCCAGCTCCTCGGCGATCGGCCGCACCGCCGAGAGCAGCACCCGGCCCGGGCCCTCGCCCGGCTCACCGAGCCGCTCGAGCGCCGCCAGCACGTTCTCCTCGGCCTTCGGTCCGAGGCCCTTCACCTCGCGCACCCTTTCCGCCTCCGCCGCGACCTTCAGGTCGTCGAGCGAGGTGATGTCGAGCTCCTCGAAGAGCAGCCGGGCGGTCTTCGCCCCCACCCCGGGCACGCGCGTCACCTCGATCAGGGACGGCGGGAACTTCGCCTTCAGCTTCGCCGCCGCCGGGATCTCACCCGTCTCCAGCAGCGCGTCGATCTTTTCCGCCAGCGTCTTGCCGACCCCGGGAATCTCCGTGGCGCGGCCCTGCGCGGACAGCTCGGCCACGGAAACCGGGCTTTCCCGGATCGCCTTGGCGGCGGCCGAATACGCCAGCACCCGGTATTTGACCGCCCCGTCGAGCTCGTACAGCACGCCCAGCTCTTCGAGGGCGGCGGCGATCTCCGCGTTCGTCATACTCGGCAACATAGGGACACCGAATTCGGCGCGCAGCGGGGGTTGACAGCCGTCGCTATACTTTCTGAAGTATTGGACGCTGAACCTCGACCTTTGGGAGACCGATACCAGTGACCGGCAAGCTCACCGACGTGACCGACGGCAACTTCAAAGCCGACGTCCTCGAGGCCGACGGCCCCGTGCTCGTCGACTTCTGGGCCCCCTGGTGCGGTCCCTGCCGTGTCGTCCACCCGGTGCTCGAGGAGATCGACGCCGAGCGCGACGATCTGAAGATCGTCAGCCTCAACGTCGACGAGAACCAGCAGACCGCCGCCCAGTACGAAGTCCTCTCGATCCCGACCCTGCTCCTCTTCAAGGACGGCGCGATCGCCAAGAAAGTGGTCGGGGCGATGCCGAAGCGGCGCCTCGAGGCCGAGCTCGAGCCGGCCCTCGCCTAACGAACGCTTTGCCGATGCCCTTCGTCCACGTCCATTGGTTCGAGGGCCGCAGCGACGAGCAGAAGGCTGAGATCGCCAAGCGGATCGAAGCGGCGCTGGTCGAGGTGGCCGGCGCCGCCCCCGAGCACTGCTGGGTCAAGTTCTCCGACTCGCCGAAGACCGACTTCATCATCGGCGAGCCCGAGGAGTAGGCGAGCCCGAGCTAAGCCGGCGGTCCCACACCGGCCTTTCGCAGACCCTGTTCGATGTTGGGGGCGAGGGTGCGGGCATAGGTCGCCGTGAGGTGGCTTTTGTCGCGGTAGACGAGGGCGTTGCCGATCACCGCGCGGCAGAGGTCGTCGGGGCAGATCTCGGGGGTGACGTCGATCAGGTGTGCGCCGGGTGCCGCTTTGGCGGCGCGGGCGTCGAATTCCGTGTCCCTATCCCGAACCCAGGGGAAGGCGCAGGATTCGAGGTGCTTGAGCTTTTCTGAGACACAGCTGGGAACATCGCTGGTCGAGACCGGAGTGTCCTTGATCACCACCGTTCGCAGGCCTGCCCGGTGGATCCGCGTCAGGGTCGCGACGTATCCCGCTTCCATCTCAGCGGCGCCCGCGGCGCCGCTGAGTTCCTCGCCGTCCCTTCCGTAGGGGGTGTAGACGGTGTCCCCGCTCATCACCACGACGGTGGAAGGGACGCCCATTTCGATCCGCTTCAGCTCCTTTTCCCGCCAGGCGTCGCATTGCGAGTACTCGCGCGCCGCGATCATGCTGCGAATCCGCACTTCGCCCGGGGTGCATTCGGCCTTGGTCAGGACGATCAGGCGCCAGTGATGCGTATCCGCCAGCTCTTCGAGGGCGGGCGAGTACTGCAGCGCGTGCGAGTCCCCGAAGAGGATCAGCGTGCGTTTGCCCTGCGGATCGCCGTAGAGGCAACGATTCGAGTTGGTCCCGTCAATTCCCACCAGGCAGCCCTCGTAGTACATGCGGGAGCGGTCGGCGTTTGCCCGCAGAGGGTTCGGTCGAACGGCGGTGGCGTGCTGCTGGGGGCGGGGCTGACTGCTCAGCGCGGCGGCGCCCCCCACGCTGGAGAGAGGCGCCGTGCGCAGGGTTGGCTGCAGGTCGGTGAGCAGAACGCCGGCGGAGACCCCGATCGCCATGCAGCCGAGCCCGATGGCAAGGGCTCGGTTGGGGCGCAGGGCGAGCACCTTGGAGAGACGGACCGGATCCTCGATCCAGCGGTGGGTGGCGGCGGTAGGAATCCAGGAGGCGGCGACGACGGCGATGCCGGCGGCGACGGACAGTGGGCCCCAGATGACGGCGGCGAAGATCAGCGCCGGCCAGTGCCAGAGGTACCAGGAATAGGAGATGCGCCCGACGTAGCGGACCGGCGGCAGCGAGAGCAGGCCGGCCGGAGCGCCCTTCGCCCGGGCGTGGATGGAGGAGCCGGCGAGAATCACGCAGGCGGTCCCGACGGTCGGCAGGAGGGCCGCGACTCCCGGGAACGGAGTGCTCGCCTCGAAGGCGAAGGCCGAGTAGACGATCGCTCCCAGCCCACCCCAGCCGATCGCCGCCGCCACCGCTCGCGGGATGCGCACCGCCCCGATCAACGCCAGCACCGCGCCAAGGGCCAGCTCCCAGGATCGCCCGAAGGTCGAGAAGTAGGCGGCGGCGGGCTGCTGGTCGGTGAGGTGGACACCGAGCGCGAGCGAGCCCAAGCCGACGATCGCCAGGGTCACCCAGATTGCCGGACGGACGGAGCCGCCGCGCCGCCGCCAGAGCCAGGTGACCGCCAGCAGCAGGGTGGGCCAGACGACGTAGAACTGCTCCTCGATCGCCAGCGACCAGAGGTGCAGCA
>JASLJO010000159.1 GCA_030152505.1 Solirubrobacterales bacterium
CTCCGCTGAGATAGGGCTCGCCTCACGCCCCTCGCGTCGCAGCTGGTCGATCGCGCGGCGAAAGGCGGTGTTGACTGCCCAGCCGCCAGGGTTCTCGATCGACTGGCCCTGCTCGCAGGCCCGGGCGTACTCGGTCAATGCCTGCTGGATCAGGTCTTCTGAGTAGCGGTCGATGAATGCCTCGGAGAGCCGGTGGGCGCGCAGCTTGCCGTGAAGGGCAACCTCGATTGCCCGCAGCTGCTCTGCGTCCAAAGGCCGGGCCTCTTCGATCGGCCGCGTCGCCATTACTTAATTTTAAGCATGGCGCTCAAGTGGCTCGGAGAGCCTGGCGAGAACGGCCGTCGCTTGATCGCTGGTCGCAACATTCCCCTCCTTTGTCGAACGGCGGCGCCAGTTGCGTCACAAGTTTTGGAAGGTGAAAAGACGTGACGCACTTCGACCGCTGCGCCGACAGGTAGGTATGAATCAGAACGCCAAATACGCCAGGCCGGGGAGACTTCCCGACGAGGCTGTTGAGCTGATTGCGGCCGAGCTGAAAGTAATGGCCGAGCCGAATCGCATTCGCCTAATGGAGTTGCTGAACAAGGGTGATGCAACGGTGCAAGAGCTAAGCGATCAGCTGGTGACGACGCATCAGAATGTGTCGAAGCACCTCGGCGTGCTCTATCACGCGGGATTCGTCTCTCGAAAGCGCGAGGGTAATTCGGTGAGGTACAGCCTCATCGACTGGACCGGCTGGTGGGTTGTGGAACAGATCGGCCGAAACATCGCCGACCGACTCGGCTCCCAGCATCAGCGGCTAACCGCTGGCTCCTGACTCAACCCCGCCCCTGCCTCGGCAAGGGTGGGGTTGTGCGGCGGGCGGCGCAACTGTGTGTTTGCGCGGTTGTGGCCTTTTGGTGTGAGTGGCGGTACTCCTCGTCTTACACACAAACCGGCACCCCGGCACTGACCGGGATTCAGGTGGTCGGTCTGAATCGAGGAGGTAGTTAGTGACTGCAAGTGTGACTAAGAGTGTGAAGGCCCGCGGCGCCAGTCTGCGGCCCCGGCTGCGCGGTGTCGGGCGGTTGGCCTTGTGGGCACTGGTTGTCCTGCTGCTCTTTCGCGGGACGGTGGCAGTGGTCTCCGGCCCTGCGCGCCAGCCTGTCCCGGCAGAGGTGACGGCTGCCGCTCTTGACGATGGCAGCGCTGCCTTTGCGGTGCGCTTCGCTCGCGCCTACCTGGCCGATCCATCGGCGCGCAGCCTTGCCGGCTACTTCGCCGAAAGGTCGGCCACCCTGCCCGCCAGCGTTCCTGCCTCGTGGGGGCAGGAAGTGGAGCAGGCGGAGGTGGCCGGCACGCAGCGGCTCGGCGATGGCCGGGCAATAGTCACCGTCTCCTGCGAGCTTCTCGGAGGGCGCGTTCTGTACCTCGCCGTCCCGATCGTCCGCGACGACGCGGGCGAGGTGGCGGCGCTCGGCGCCCCGTCCCTGGTGGCGGCGCCGGAAGTGGCCCAGGTCGACACCGAGCGACCCCAGCCGCTTTCCGGCGCCGAAGCCGGGGCAATAGATGAACTGGCCGACAAGTTCCTCGCTGCCTATGTCGCCAGTGACACGCCGGCTGACCTTTCCTATTACGTAGCGCCGGGTTCGAGTGTGGAGCCGCTAGGCGGCCTGGGCTTGATCGGCGAACCCAACACCTCCGCGATCGGCAGCGAAGGCGGCCGGCGAACGGTGCTCGCCACCGTCCGCGTCCGCGATGAAGCAAATGGTGTTACCTACCCTCTTAGTTACCGCTTGGAGTTGGTCAAGCGTGAGCGCTGGTATGTGAGCGCCGTTGAGGGGGCGGTCAAATGAACCGCCGAGTCACGGTGGGGATCGTCTTGGCCGGCGTAGCGGTGTTGGCGCTGTGGTGCGCCCCCGATGCCCTGGCCGCCGGTAACGATGTCGGGCACAACCTCGGTTCGCTACTTCGTCACTACGCGGGCGAGGTATACGGCGGAATTGTCGCCATTGTCGGCCTAATTTTCCTACTCAACCGCCGCTACACCGATCTCGCCATGTTCTTTTTGGCGGCCGTCCTGGTTGCCTGGCTGGTTTTTTCACCCGATCAGGTCGCTAACGCCGCGCGCGGGATCGGAGATCACATACTGCCGTGAGCGACGAGCCGGGCGTCATTCGCTCATACCAGCGCATCTTTCGACCGGAGCGGCGCATCTACTCAATCGAGGGGCGCGCGCTGCCGGTGCCGGGTGGGGTGCCGCTTCGCTGGCTTGCCTACGCGAGCGGATCGCTTCTCGGTTCGATCGTGCTCGCTGCCCACTCGCCGGGCTTCGCCTTCCTCGTCGCAGTGACCTCCGGCATCGCCGGCCTGGGCGTGGGTGGGCGCAAGGCGGCGGCGCTGGGTGCGGCCTTCGGCTTGGTCGGGGTGGAGATAGCTGGCTGGATCGTGGCGGCTCTTGACTGGCCGCTTCGCCTGATCGTGCTTCCCGCTGCCGTGGCGACCCTCGCCACCCAGGCAACGCCGGACGGCCGCCGCCCCGAGCGGTTTGCCGTCTCCTGGCTGCTGCTTCGCCTCGCGCCCCGGCGGCGCTCATTGGGCCGCGAGCTGCCGGCGACCGGCACCCCGCAGCGCTACGACGCCGAGCTGTGGGTGGGTGCCGATCAGCACTCGCCCGATCTTCGCCGCGCCCGCGTGTGCGGACCCGCTCGGGTCTCCTTCTCGGTGCCGGTAGAGGAACGCCGTCGCCGTCGCAAGGTGACGGTGCGGCGCCTCGGTTGGCATCGCCGTCGCGGCAAGGTCGCCCGCGCGGTGGACCTCGACGCGGGCGAGATGCTGGAGGTGCAGCCCTGACTTTCCCGCTGCGCTACGCGCGCCGTAACCTGCTGATCGGCCGGAGTGGCGAGGCCGCCGCCCTTTACCGGCTGGACACCCTCTCCTATCCGTTCCTGCCCGCGCCCGAGAAGTGGGCCGTCCTACGGCGCCTAGAACGCTTCGCGCATCTCGTCGGCGCCGACTTCTCGCTGTGGCGGGTACAGCGTGCCTATCCGGCGGAGCGCTACGTCGCCGAGCTGGAGAACCTCGCCGACGAACGCTATGCCGACCCCGATGGCTGGCAGCGCTATCTGAGGGGCCATGAAGCGCGCCTCGCGTCGCTCGCCTCTCATGTCCCCGAGGTGTATCTGGCGGTCGCCCTCGCCGAGCAGGCCGGCGGAGGGGCCGGATCGGGCTTCCTGCGCTCGGTGGACCGTGCCCGGCGCCGGCTAGAGGATTTGGCCGCGGTCGGGTCTCCCCGGCCGATCTCCGCCCCCGAGCTGAGTGCCCTCGCGGACGCAGAGCGGCGAACCTTCGAGCGCTTGGGCGGGGTGCTTGGGCTGGCGCGTGCATCGACGCGCGAGTTGCAGTGGCTACTTTGCCGCGCCGCCTGCCGCGGGGTCGCCGAGCCAACCCTGGACCGCTACTGGCTGCCGGACGCCCTTGTGATCCGAACGCCGGACGGGGCCGCGGCCTATGAGCCGAACGAGCACGACCTCTGGCGCTGCGCGAACGCGCCGATGATCGAGGAGCCAGGTGAGCCGCCCTCGCTTATGGTCGAAGCAGAGGATGGGGTCGGCTATCAGGCGTTCCTTTGCGCCGGGGCGCTGCCGGCCGAGGCCGAGTTCCCCGGCCCCCAGGCCGAGCTTCTATTTGCCCCGGCGGAGGCAGCGGGCGCCCCAATCGACACCGTCTTTCACGCCCGCTGGATCGGCAACCGCGAGGCGCTGGCTCAGGTTCGCCGCCGCATCCTCGACGTCGAGCACGCCTACCGTGAGCAAGAGCGCGGCGCGGTCAGCGGTCCCGGCTTCCTGGCCGAGGAGGACCGCGTTTTGGCCCGCGAGTACGAGGCGATTCTCCAGGGCAGCTCGCACCCGCCGATGCTGCGGGCGACGATCTCGCTGGCCCTGGGCGCCGCCAATCGTCCAGCACTTGAGCGCCAGGTCGACGCTCTGCGTGAGCAGTTCGGCGAGGTCGCGCTGCATCGCCCGCGTGGCCTCCAGCATCAACTCTTCTTTGACCACCTGCCGCGAGCTGACGGCGGCGCGACGCCCGACTACGAGCAGCAAATGTCGGTTGAGCAGTTCGGGGCGCTCGTCCCGATCGCCACCGCACAGCTCGGCTCGTCCGGCGGGGTCTACCTCGGCACCTCGCCGGCCGGAGGCGGGCGGCCCGTTCGCTATGACCCAACCGAGGCGTCCCGCACCGCGCGCCCGTCCGCTGTCCTACTTGCCGGCACGCTCGGCTCGGGCAAGACCCTCGCCGCCGAGACGATCGCCTTTGCCGCCGAGCGGCGCGGCTCGCTGGTGGTCGACTTCGACCCTAAGCCCGATCATGGCCTTGACCGGGTGCCCCAGCTTGAGGGGTCGGTTGAGGTGCTGGAGCTCTCCGGCGCCCCCGAGCATCGCGGCAAGCTCGACCCGCTGGCTATTGGCCTGCCGGACCTGCGCGAGGAGCTGGCGTCCTCCTACCTTTTGGAGCTGCTGCGCGACCCGCCGCCGGCCTGGGAGAACGCGATCCAGCGGGCGGTGCGCGACGCTGTTCGCGCAGGGGATCGCAACCTCGGCGCGGTGGTCGGGCGGCTGCGCGACGGTGGCGGCTCTGACGCCCAGGAGGCAGGCGATGCCCTAGAGGTGGTCTCAGACTTCGGCCTTGCCCGGCTCGGCTTCGGGGTCGGCGCTGAGGCGGAGGTGCAGGTCGGCCGATCGGTGACGACGATCCGCACGCCGGGCCTGACGCTTCCCGACCCGCGGGCATCGCGGGAGACCTATACCCGCGCCGAGCGGGTCTCGGTGGCAACCCTCTCGCTGGTCGCCGCCCTGGCGCTGCGGCTGGTCTCCGGCGACTTGACCCGGCACAAGGTGGTGCTGCTGGACGAGGCGTGGTTCTTGCTCGCCTCAACGCAGGGCCGGACCCTGCTCAACCGCCTAGTTCGCCTGGGCCGATCGCACAACGCGACGATCCTGCTCGCCACCCAGCGGCTCGACGACCTGGGAGACCTCTCCGAGCTGGTCGGAACCTTCTTCCTGTTCGGCCAGGATTCCGACGCCGAGGCCGCCAGGGCGCTGAGCCATATCGGCCTTGACCCCGATGCCGCGGAGCTGCGCGCGCGGTTGAAGGAGTACCGCCAGGGCCGCTGCCTGATGCGCGACCTAGATGGGCGGGTGGGCGAGCTGCACTTCGACCTCGTCTTCCCCGAGCTGCTGGAGGCGCTGGACAACACGCCGCGGAGCGTGGCCGCGTGAGGCGCCGCTGGCGCAGGTGGCGCCCGGCCGTTGTGGCACTCGCGCTCGCCGCGGCGCTGATAGCCCTGGCCCATCCTCACGCCGCCGCCAGCGACGTCTTCGGCAACGTTGGCCCGGCCTCCCAGCTTCCTGGCGGCAGCCTGGTCGATCGCTACCCGCTCGGGCACTACTACCTCGACACCCACTTCGACGCTGTCTCCGCTTCGCTGACCGGCGGAGTCGACGTCTCGGGTGTGCCGCCGATGATCGCCGGCTTCCTGGCGAACGCGCTTTGGGAAGGGACCGCCTTCCTGGCAAAGACGCTGATCTCTCTTTTCACCTTCGCCTTCTCGCTCGATCTGCTGAACGGCTCGCGCTCGACCGGCGGGGCTGGGGCGTTGGCGCCGGTCTCCCTGGCAATCCACTCGATCTACGCAAACGTCTTCGGCCAGCCCTGGCTCGTTCTCGCGGTGACGGTCGTCGGCATGTGGGCGATGTGGAAGGCGCTCGTACAGCGCCGCTACACCGAGACCGCTGGCGCCCTAGCCCTCTCGCTCATTTACCTGATCGTCGCGCTGGCCTTCGTCGCCCAGCCCGCGCGCACGATCGGCTCGGCCTCGCACTGGACGAATCAAATGTCTGCGTCGTTCCTCTCGATCGCCGGGCACGGCTCGCTCGGGGGCACCGAACGGGCAAAGCAGGAAGGCGCCGACCAACTGTTCTCGCTGCTGGTCTACCAGCCCTGGGCGGTGCTGGAGTTCGGTGGCACCGAGCACTGCGTTAGGGACGGCACCGGCTCAAGCGACTCGGACCCGATCTCGGTCCCGGTGCGCCCCTTCTCGTCCAACCCCGAACGCGATGCCGGGCTTTCGCGCCGCCTCGAACACGGCACCGCCATTCACGCGGACGGCAAGACCTGCATCAACAACGTCAACAAGTACGCCTCGCACTTCCTGCCCTACGCGGGCGGGTCGGATGAACGGAACGCCGAGTACGACGCGCTGACTGACGGCGACCCCGGCAAGCTGCCGGATGCCGACCCCTCGAAGGAACGCGGCACCTACAGCGTCGGCATCGCCGACAAGCCGGCGACCGACGCGATGGAGGAGGGCGGCCAGTACCAACGGCTGCTGATCGCGGTCGTGATCTTCGTCTGCGAGCTGGGTGCCTTCATCCTGCTCGGGGCGCTCTCGGTCGGGGTGATCCTCTCCCAGGTTCTCCTCCTGCTCTGGCTGGCCTTCGCCCCGGTCGCCCTGGTCTTCGCGGTGATCCCTGGCCGCGGCCACGACTTCTTTCGCAGCTGGCTAACGCGCCTTGCCGGCCTGCTGCTTCGCAAGGCGGTCTATTCGCTGATCCTTGCCGTGCTGTTGGCAGTAAACGCGGCGCTTGCCTCGGCGACTTCGCAGCTCGGCTGGCTTATGTCGTTTGGGCTACAGGGCCTCTTCTTTTGGGCGGTTTTCTTCCAGCGCCGCCAGCTCGCCACCCGCATCCTCGGGGCTTCGGTTGGCAACGAGGCGTCGGGCGATTCCAACCCCGGCCGGGTGATGGCCTACTACTACGGCAGCCGCACCGCGAGCAGGGTCGTCGGGCGCACCGCCCGCCGGATTCGCCGCCTGCTTCCTGGGGGCGGAGAGTGAATCGGCTTAGAACGCTCGCCGAGCGCCCAATCGGCGAGGAGGAGCGGCGCGGCGCGTTCGCGGGCGCTGCTGTTCTGATCGTCGCCGCGACGCTGCTGCTTCTCATCCCTGACGGCGGGGTGCCGTCGATCTCTCCGCTGCCGATCGCCCCAGCCGCGCAGCGCCGGCCGGCTGAGCCGCCGCGGCCTGATCCGGCGACCGGGCCGGAGGGGGCAGCGCGGCGCTTCCTCGCCCGCTTCCTGCCCTTCCTCTACGGGCAGGGCTCGCCGCGATCCATCCCGGCGGCGGCGCCAGCGCTCGTCGTGCGCCTCGCCGACTCGCGGCGCCGGGTTCCGCCCGCGACTCTCGATCGCAGCCCCCGCGTCACCCAGCTCGAAGGCCGGAGGGTTGGACAGTGGCGCGCCTTGGTGGCGGCCCGGATCGAGGACGGCGGGGTTGGTAGCTATCCCATTGCCCTGACGCTCGCGCGCCGGGGTGGCCGCTGGTTGGTCGTTGCGGAGGGCATGGACTGATGGGCGCCGAGAAGGCTCGGCCGACCTGGCGCTCGCCCTGGGTGCTGGGTGTGGGGGGCGCTGTGCTCGTGGTGGTCGCCGCGCTCGCCGGCTCGCTGATGGCTGTGCTGGGGGCCGAACTGGCTTGTGTCGGCGGTGGCGCCAGCGCGCCGGCAGCCCCGGCGACTCGCGCGGCCAAGCGTGACATTCCACCTGCCCGGCTGCGCCTCTATCAGCAAGCCGGCCGGCGCTTTGACGTCGACTGGACCTTCTTGGCGAGCATCGGCACGCAGGAGTGCGGCACCGGCACCTGCGCACACGTCTACCCCTCCGGCTGTGGCGGCCCGATGCAGATTGCGATTGTCCGCGAAAGCGCGTGCAGCCCTGGGTCGGGGCCGACGATTTGGGAGACCTACGGCGTTGACGCTGACGGCGATGGGCACACGAACCCATTTGACCTCGCCGACGCGATCTTCACCGCGGCGAGGTTGCTTCGGCAGGTGATGGGCGCGCCTCCGACCGGCGGCTCCTACGCCGCCTATCGGCAGGCCGCCTGCAACTACTACGGCGCTTGTGCCGACACCGCCGCCAACTACGCCGACGAGGTGATGGCGCGGGCGGTGGAGTACGGCTTCCACGGCGCCGGCAGCCCGCCACCCTCCGAACGGGCCGGCGCGGAACCCGCCGAAGGGAGCAGCTGCGGCGGCGGGTCATCTCTGCCTTCCGGCCGCGGCCCGATGGGGCCGGTGCGGAAGGCATCGGCACCGCGGCACCTGGCGAAGCTGCCGGCGTCGGTGAGCGCAGCGCCGGGGATCGAGTGCGACGCGCGGATCGTTCCCGACGTCGTCTACCTGGCGCGGCGCTTCGGCATCCTCGTGACCGCCTGCTACGGGACCGAACACGCGGCGGACGGCGAGCACCCGCTGGGCGCCGCAATCGACGCCGCCCCACGCGACGGCGACTGGAGCCGGACGATGAAGCTCGCGCTGGCGATCGGGTGGCGCCCGGCCTGCGCCGCCTCGGGGGTGGCGCCAGAATGCGCACACCCACCCTTCCGCTTCGTCGGCTACAACGGTTATCCCGACCACGGAGATCCGCTGCACTGCGTGCCGTGTGGCGGTGGGCCGCACCTGCACATCTCCTGGCTGACTTCGGCCTCCGAAGGGGAGCCGGAAAACCGCGCTCGCTACACCTACGAACCCGCGGGCTGGATCGAGGTCTTTAGTCCCGAAGCAGCCGGCGGAGGCGAGTGATGAACACCGCACGCTGCCAGCTGGTCGCAGTTCGAGGGGTCGTCTGTACGGGCGCCTGTTCGGTCGGGTCTACGGGCGGGTCTGCGGTCGCCTGGCGCAGCTGCCGGAAGGCCCGGATCGCCCGACGCGCCGCCGATCGCGGGCCTGACGATTTGCCGACATCTCTAAGTGCGCCGGAGATCAGCTCGTGAAAGCTCGAGATCGACGCCGCGACCCGACTCTCATGCTCGTGATCTTCGCGGTGCTGGTGGGCGCCTTCGCGCTGAGGGCTATCGCCAATCTGCGCATCGCTCTCTCGCCCTCGGTGCTGGTGGCTCTCATTCCATCACTGGCGATGGTGGCCCTGAGCATCGGTGCGCTCGCTCTCCTGCGCCATCGTTTCACTGCAACCGCCCTCCGCGATCGTGTCTGCTTCGCGGTTGTCCCGGCCGATGAGTTCGACCCCGATTCCGAGGCCGTGCTCCGCTTTGCTGCCCAGCTGGCCCGGCTTGATCGAAGCGTCCGCGGGTGGATCGACCGGCCCGCCAGCGCTATCCGTATCCGCCTGGAGGCAGACGCCGCCGGACGGCTGGTCTACCTGCTCGAAGTGCCGGGGCGCTCGCGCGAGCTGCTGCGTAGCGCCCTGCGCACCTTCGAGGGGGTCGAGCTACGTGAGCCAGCCGAGGCTCGCGGCGAAGTCAAAGGCACCGAGGAGCTGACCGCCACCGCCCGCGCCGAGCTGGTCCTCGCCCGACCGAGTGTCGAGCCGCTGACGCGGGTGACGATCGACCCCGACCCGCTTGGCCCCAGCGCCGCGGCGATGCGAGTGCTGCGCTGCGCCAATGGAGAGGAGGGGATCGTCTGCCTTGACCTGTTGCCCGCGGCCGGTCGGCGACGGGGACGGCTGCGGCGCCGGCTTGAGCGCGAGGCCCGCCGCCTTCACTCCACCCGCCGCGGCTGGAATGAACTGCTCGGGCGCGAGGGTGGCGACGGCCGCCGCGAACCCGCCGAGCTTGCCGAGCGGCGGGCCGAAGCCCACGCGCTCGATAGCAAGCTAAAGAGCAGCGGCCCGCTGTTCGAGGCCCAGGTCTTGATCCGCTGCCGGGCTACTGATCCCGCTCGCGCGAAGGCGGCGATGCGCGGCCTGCTTGCCAGCTTCGAGCAGCTCGCCGGGCGGAACTGGCTGCGGGTCTCGGGCCTGCCGATCCCCGGCGTCGCCTTCCTCGGCTCTGACATTCCGCTGCGGCGAAGTGCCTTCGACCGCCGCCTTGCCAGTGGTCTCTTTCGGCCCGCCCGGCGGGGAATCCTCACCGCGCAGGAGGTGGCGGGCTGGCTCAAGCCTCCGACGCAGCGCTGCGTGGCCGAGAACGTGCTGCGCTCCGGAGCACTTGTCTCACCGCCACCGCCGCTCGAACCCTTCCGCGAGGGGCGTGGCGACCTGATCCCATTGGGGCGGATCGCCACCGAGGCCGGCGAGCAGGTGGTCGGCGTCCCGGTGGCCGACACCTTCTTTAGCTACTGCGCCGGCCGCTCGCGCTACGGCAAGACCGAGCTGGCGGTGGCGCAGTTCCTTCACCTCGTGCGATCGGGGCAGGGTGGTCTCTTTCTCGATCCCCACGAGGACGCGGTGACGCGGATCAAGGGCTACCTGACCGACCCCAAGCTGCGTAACCGGGTTGTAGAGATCAACCTCGCAGACGCCGGCGCCGCGCAGCCGGCCTGGAACGTGCTTGGCATCGCCGGCTCGGTGCAGGCCGAGGGCCAGGTGGAGGCGATGGTCGACGCCTTCGCCTCGGCACTTCGCTGGGACGAGCGCAACACCCGCGCGATCAATCTCACGACCCAGGCCGCCCAGGCGCTCTCGGCCGTTGCGGCGGCGCTGCCCGACGAGATGGCGCCGACGATCTTCCAGCTCCCCACGCTGCTCTCCGACGCCGAGTGGCGCGGGGCGGTGCTGCCGTTCCTGCCGAAGCCGGCGCGCCGCTTTTGGACCGACCGCTTTCCGCTACTCGCAGAAGAGGCGGTGACGCCGCTGACGAACATGGTCGATCGGCTACGCGCCTCCAGCGCGATCACCGCCTTGCTGGGACAAAGCCAGAGCACCTACCGGGCGCGTGAGGCGATGGACGGCGGGCGCATCGTGCTCGCCTGCCCCGGCTCGGGCGGAACGCGCGACCGCCTGATCGCCAATCTCCTCCTCTTCGACGTCCTCCACGCGGCGAAGGGACGGGCCGATACGCCACCCGATCGCCGCCGGCCGTTTTGGGTCTTCCTCGATGAGGTGCAGACCTATGACGGGGCCGCCTCGGGCAATCTGGCCGGGCTGCTGGAGCAGAGTGCGAAGTATGGGGTGCGGGCCTTCCTGCTGAATCAGAACCCCGAGCGGCTGACGCCGCAGACCCTAAACGCGGTTACGACGAACCGATCGCACTTGCTCTCGACGGCGCTGAACGCTCGCGCCGCCGGCCTGATCGCCAAAGAGTGGGGCGGGCGCCCCGACCCCGCGGCGCTGACGCGGTTGCCGCGCTATCGCTTCCTCGCCCAGGTGACGCAGGGCGGCGAGCTGAGCAAGCCGTTTGCCCTCGGTGGCGTCACCGTGGAGCAGCTGTTCGGCCCCGGCCATCCCGAGCAGGTGGCTGAGCTGGAGGCGGCGATTGATGAGAACGCTGGCCGCCAGCCGGCGGCCGATGCCATCGCCCACCTTGACGACCTAGACGATCGAATCCACGCCGAGCTGCGCGAGCGACTGGACGGCTCCGGCCAGAAGACCCCGCCGGAAGGCTCGCTTGAGGTTGAGTTTGCGGGGGGCGAGGGATGAGCGCCGCTGCTGCTGAGGCGGGGCTGCCCGAACTGACGACCGAGATCGTCGCCTCGGTTGCCGAGCACCGCGTCCTGTCCACGCCGCAGCTTCACGCGATCCACTTCCCTGCCAACGGGGACCGCTGGGCGCAGCGGGTGCTCCTGCGGTTGCACCGCGCCGGGCTGTTGGCGAGGGTGAGGCCCCGGCACGCGCCCCGCCGGCTGTGGTTCATCACCGAGAAGGGCGCGCAGCTGGCGCTCGAAGCCGGCGCCCTCGCCGATCCGCCAAAGGTGTTCGGGCCGGAGGCCGCGATCGGCCAGCTCCAGCGGCACACCCTCGCGGTCAACGACGCCGCGATCGTCTTTCTGGCGGCGGCGCGAAAGCGCGGGGATGAGTTCGGCCCCCTCTCCTGGCGCCACGAGATCGCCCACCCGCTCGGGGTAGGTCGCCATCGCCGCCTGCTGATTGCCGACGCGGTGCTGACCTACCTGCGCGTCGGCGACGGGCGGCTCTCGATCGAGCAGCGCTTCCTAGAGCTGGACCGCGCGACCCTCGCGGTCGATCGGCTCGCCGCCAAGCTGGGGCGCTACGCCCAGCTGTACCGAGCCGAAGACAAAGCGCGCGAGCCGATGTGGAAGGCGCGCTATCCATCGTTCCCGCCGGTTCTCTGTGTGCTGGCCGGCGCCTCTCGGCCTGTGCTGGAGCGCCGCCGCGCGACCACGCTCGCACTGCTGCGAAGCAATCCCGACTTGACCCGCACGCCGCAGGCAGAAATCTTCGTCTGCCTTCTCGAAGACCTGCGGAATCGAGGCCCGTTCGCCCCGATCTTCCTCACCCCGCGCGATCAGAAGCAGCCGCTCGAATGGTGCGAGCGGCCAGGTAAGGCCGAAAGGGGGAAGGGGTAGGTGGTGGCAAAAGGCGACGGCGCCTTGAAGGTGCTGGAGGGCGATTGCGTGGAGGTGCTCGCTGAGCTTGACGCCGCCAGCGTCGACGCGATCGTCACCGACCCGCCCTACGGAATCGGGATCAAAAACGCGCGCTGGGATTCTCAGACGGCGATACGCGAGGCGGTGGCGCGCTCGGGTGGCGAACGTCTTACTCGAAAGAAGGCGTATGAGGTGTGGTGTCGCATTTGGGCCACCGAGTGCCTACGGGTGTTGAAGCCCGGCGCTCACCTCCTGGCCTTCGGATCGCCCCGCACCGCTCATCGGCTGTCGGTGGGTCTTGAAGACGCCGGCTTCGAGGTGCGAGACACCTTGTGCTGGCTCTACGGCACCGGCATACCTGCCTCCCATCGCTTGCCGGGGGGCCGGGGCACGACGCTAAAGCCTGGCTATGAGCCGATCCTGTTGTGCCGCCGGCCGCTGGACGGCACGACCACGCAAACGATCGAGCGCCACGGCACCGGGGCGCTTGAGATCGACCCCTGCCGGGTCGAAGGTCGCCACCCCGCAAACGTATTGCTGAGTCACGCGCCCAGCTGCGACCCGACTAGCTGCACCGCCGAGTGTCCCCGAGCGATGCTCGACCGCGGCGAGTGCCGCCGGTCAGGGTCGGTGCGGCCCAGCCGCTTCTTCTACTGCCCAAAGGTGAATCGCCGCGAGCGCGATGCCGGCTGCGAGCACTTGCCCGCCCGCTTCTTTGATCTCTTCCCCAACGCGCCAAACAAGCCGCCCCGCACCCGCCCCGCTCGCAACGCGCATCCCACTCTCAAGCCGATCGAACTCATGCGCTGGCTCGTGCGGCTGGTCACGCCGCTCGGCGGGCTGGTGCTCGATCCGTTCTGCGGGTCAGGTTCGACCGGGGCTGCCGCGGCCCTGGAGCGGCGGCGGTTTCTCGGGATCGAGCTCGATCCCGAGTATGTGGAGGTTGCCAGCGCCCGGATCAAACATTGGGCGCCGGGGAAGGGGGGCGTCGATCGCGGCCCTTTAGGGGGCCGTCCATGAACGGGGGGCCGCAAGCGGTGGGCGGCGAGCTGCGGCTGGCACCTGAGTCGGTCGAGGCAATCGCCAACCGAACCGCTGAGCTTCTACGGGGCGAAGCCGAACCGCAGGCGCCCAAGCGGCTGATCTCGGCGGCGAAGGTGGCGGAGACCTGGGGGGTGGATCGCTCCTGGGTGTACGCGCACGCTAGGCAGCTCGGCGCCCGCCGCCTGGGCGCCGGCAAGCGCCCGCGGCTGCGCTTCGATCCTGCCGAGGTGGCAGAGCGCATAACCGCCCTTACCGGCGGTTCCGGGCCAGATGCGTCCCGATTGTCGGCGATGCCCGGCGATTCGCATTCCGACTCGATTTCGCGCCCAAGCAGAGCTATCGTCGCTAGGAAATCAACAACGGCCGGGCGGCGCTATGAACGCCCCCGGCCCGGCGCCGAAGGGTGATCTTCGGCACGGTTAACAGCGTAGCCCCGACCGGCCCTGAGCCAAAGGGGGCTAGGCATCTCGCCGGCCACCTCTTCGTCGCCATGACAGGAGGTGTCGGTGATGGCAGCTAGGGCGAAGGGGCACGTTGAAGAGCGGCCCTGGAAGAGTGGCCGCGGGTACGCGCTTCGCTTCCGGGCCTACGGCGAGCGGCAGTACGTGACGCTGGGCCTTGAGAGTGAAGGCTGGAACCGCGAGCGCGCCGAGGAGGAACTGGCGAACATTCTCGCGGACGTTCGCCGTGGTATTTGGGTGCCGCCCGAGCGCGAAAAGCGGGGCAAGGAAGATGCCGCCAGCGGCGTTCCGAAATCGGACGCCGCCCCGGACTTCGGGCCGTTCGCGTTGGCCCGGCTCGCGGCAAAGAAGGGGTCGGTTCAGCCGCGCACCTACGAGTATCTGGAGTGGGGCCTGGGACACCTGCTGCCCTACTTCGTCAACTGGCCGGTTTCCGAGATCGACATAGAGGCGGTTGACGACTACCGAACGCACAAGGTGAAGGAGGCGGAATCCCGGCGCCGCGCGATCGAGCGGCGCAAGCCGAAGCGCGACGGCAGGGGCCAGGTGTTGCGCCCGCTGTCGGCCAGCTCGATCAACAAGACGATTGAGGTATTGCAGTGGGTGCTCTCGTTCGCGGTGGAGTACCGGCACCTTCCCGATAACCCGGCCGAAGGGAAGCGCCGCAGGTTGAAGGAGGAGCAGCGCCGGCCGGTACACCTCGATACGGCCGAGCAGATCGAAGCGCTGCTAGACGCAGCTCTCCAACTAGACCGCGAGCCGTACTGGCGCAGCTCGGATCGGCGCGCGATCGTCTCCACCTTGATCCTCGCCGGGCCGCGCGCCGAGGAGCTGTGTTACCTGCTCTGGCGTGACGTCGATCTCGCCAATGGCCGCATCCTGGTCGGCCGCTCAAAGACGCAGGCGGGGTTGCGCGAGATCAACATGCCGCTGATCCTGCGTGACGACCTGGGGGCACACAAGGCGCGGGCATTCCGAAGCGGCTCCGACGACCTCGTATTCCCAACCGGGACCGGCGGGCGCCGGGATAAGGACAACCTGCGGAACCGCATCCTTGCCGCCGCCACCGAGCGCGCCGATCAGCTGCTCGAAGATCGCGGCCTGGTGCCGCTGCCGAAAGGCGTCACGACTCACAAGCTGAGGCACACCTTCGCCTCGACGCTGATCGCCTGCGGAGAGGACCCCGCCTCGGTGATGGCCCAGCTGGGCCACACCGACCCGAAGTTCACCCTGCGCGTCTACACCCACATGATGCGCCGCGGTCCCGCCGAGCGGGCGCGCTTGAAAGCGTTGGTCGACAGCGACGCCGGCAACTCGGCCGAACTGCGAGGAAGCCAGGTGACAGCATGAACCCCGCCGAGCGCCGCACTGAGGGGGGCGCCTTTGACGCCGGCATCGTTCGGGCATTCGTCACCGCGGCGCTTAGCCACGATGCCGCGCAGGATGCCGTGGACGAGCTGATCTTCGAGCACGTAGTCGGGGGGCGCTATCACCCCTCCGTGGTCGCCGAATCACTACGCCCGATCATTGACGAGATCCTCGAAGCTGCCAATCCTCGCGGCTGGCAGC
>JASLJO010000166.1 GCA_030152505.1 Solirubrobacterales bacterium
GCTCGATGCCTCCACCGCGGGGGTAGCGGGGTGAGGGGGCGCGGTTGGCGGTTGCTCGCCCTGGTTGCCGGGCTCTGCCTTGCCGGGGCCGGCGTTTACCTGCTCCTCGCTTCGCCGAGCTCCAGCGGCGATCTGGCCAACGCGCAGCCGGTCGGCGTCTCTGGCGAAACCGAACTGGCCGGATCGCAGCTGATGGTGCGCGCGGTCAACCGCAACGACCCGCGCACCAACGGTCGCGTCTTCGTCGTCAAGGGGGGTCACCCCCGGCAGCTGATCGGCCCAGAGCTCGATTGCGAGCGGGTCTACTACGCGGCCGGCCGGGGGCTCTGTCTCGCCACGGCCGAGACCGATACCGGCTATCAGGCGACGATCTTCGATTCCTCGCTGAACACCCTCTACACGCTTCGGCTCGGCGGCGTGCCGTCGCGGGCGCGCGTCTCGAGCGACGGCCGGTACGGGGCGATGACCGCGTTCGTAAACGGCCATGCCTACCTCGAGAACGGCGGGTACGCGACCGAAACGACGATAGTCGACATGCGCACGGGAGAGGTGCTCGACAACCTGGAGAGCTTCAAGGTGACCAAGGGGGGGAAGCCGTTCGCCGCGGTCGACTTCAACTTCTGGGGGGTCACCTTCGCCCCCGACTCGGACCGCTTCTACGCGACGCTGCGCACCCAGGGGCGCTACTACCTGGTCGAAGGCGATGTGCCGGACCGGACCATGCGGGTCCTGCGCGATCACGTCGAGTGCCCGTCGCTGTCGCCGGACGGCACCCGGATCGCCTACAAGAGCCGCATCGGCAACCAGAACCGCTGGCAACTGAAGGTCCTCGATGTCTCGACCCTGAAAGCGCACGCCGTCGCTGAGCACCGGCCGATCGACGACCAGGTCGAGTGGCTCGACGACGAAACGCTGGTCTACTCCGACAGCTTCGACGTCTACACCGTCCCGGCGGACGGGAGCGGCGCTCCTCGCTTGGCCGTCCACGATGCGAGCTCGCCGGTGGCGCTGCGCGAATTCGGCTGAGTCTCAAGGTAAAGTCGAGGGTTAGCCACGGGGTTTCCTCCCCGCCTGTGCAAAATCGCCACCGCGGGCAGCGTTTTCGTATAGGTGGCCAAGCTAGGCGCAGGCATAGTCGTGCTCGTATTCCTCCTCCTCGCAGGAGAGGGCTTGTTCGCTGAGACGGCGGCGGCGGGTCCCTGCGACCCGCCCGCCAACGAAATCGTCTGCGAGAACTCCAAACCCGGCGACCCGCCGAGCGAATGGGATGTGGAAGGCGACGGCGATTCCAACATCCAGGGCTTCGCCACCGACATCAGCGTCAACCGCGGCCAGACGGTGCGGTTCAAGATCAACACCGCCTCGACCGCCTACCACCTCGACATCTACCGCATGGGCTACTACGGCGGCGACGGCGCCCGCAAGGTGGCCTCCAACATCCTGCCCTCGGCGAAACTTCCGCAGAGCCAGCCCGCTTGCAAAACGGAAGCCTCGACCGGCCTGGTCGACTGCGGGAACTGGAGCGAATCGGCCTCCTGGGCGGTGCCGTCGAACGCGGTCTCGGGCATCTACTTCGCCAAGCTGGAACGCACCGACAAATCCTCCGAAGGCAGTCACATCGTCTTCATCGTCCGCAACGACGAAAGCCACTCCGATCTGCTCTTCCAGACCTCCGATACGACCTGGGAGGCCTACAACCGCTACGGAGGCAACAGCCTCTACGTGGGCGGGCCGGGGACGAACCCCGACCGGGCCTACAAGGTCAGCTACAACCGGCCGCTGACCACCCGCGGCACCACGCCAGAAGACGCCCCCTTCTCAGCGGAATATCCAATGGTCCGCTGGCTGGAGCGCAACGGCTACGACGTCAGTTACTTCACCGAGGTCGACGCCTCGCGCTCCCCGAGCAGGATCCTCCAGCACAAGACCTACATCTCCGTCGGCCACGACGAGTACTGGTCCGCCGAGCAGCGTCAAAACGTCGAAGCGGCACGCGAAGCGGGCGTCAACCTCGCCTTCTTCAGCGGCAACGAGGTCTTCTGGAAGACGCGCTGGGAAAACAGCATCGACGGATCGAACACCAGCTACCGCACGATCGTCTGTTACAAGGAGACGCACGCCAACGCGAAGATCGACCCCAAAGCGAACGTCTGGACGGGGACCTGGCGCGACACCCGCTTCAGCCCGCCGGCCGATGGCGGCAAACCTGAGAACTCGCTCACCGGCCAGGCGTTCATGGTCAACTCCGGGACCGCGTCGATCAAAGTGCCGGCCGAAGACGCGAAAATGCGCCTCTGGCGAAACACCAACATCACCTCGCTGAAATCCGGCGAATCCGCCACCCTCGGTACCGAAACGCTGGGCTACGAGTGGGACGAAGATCTTCATAACAGCTCACGGCCACCCGGGCTGATCGACCTCTCCTCGACCACGGTCCAGGTCCAAGACTATCTGATCGACTACGGCTCCAACTACCTCCCGGGCCCGGCCACCCACCATCTGACTCTCTACAAGGCTCCGAGCGGCGCGCTGGTCTTCGGCGCCGGCACCGTGCAGTGGTCATGGGGGCTGGACGAAGAACACGACCGGGGCGCCTACCCACGCAGCCCCGACTCCCGCATTCAGCAGGCGACGGTCAACCTCTTCGCGGACATGGGCATGCAGCCCAGCACGCTGCAGGCGGGCCTGACCGCGACGACGAAAAGCACCGACACGACCCCGCCGACGACGACGATCGGCAACCCCGCGAACGGCTCTCACGTCGAAAGCGGCGAGGAAATGACGATCAGCGGCACCGCCACCGACGCCGCGGGGCAGGTGGCGGGGGTCGAAGTCTCGACCGACGGAGGCTCGAGCTGGCATCCCGCCGAAGGGCGAGGATCGTGGACCTACAAATGGACCCCCGGCGCAACCGGCACCGCGACGATCAAGGCACGCGCCGCCGACGACAGCGCCAATCTCGAGTCGCCGGGCGCCTCCAGCACCGTCGAAGTCGTCCCCCATACCTGCCCCTGCACGATCTGGGACAACACCTTCACGGGGGAACCGGAATCTGACCCGAGCGATGTCGAAGTCGGGGTCAAGTTCCGCGCCGACACGCCGGGCTTCATCACCGGGCTCCGCTTCTACAAGACCCCCGAAGGCACGGGAACGCACATCGGGCACCTCTGGACCGCCAACGGGACGCAGCTGGCTGAAGCGACGTTCACGAAAGAAACGTCCTCCGGCTGGCAGCAGGTCAATCTCGCCAGCCCGGTGGCGATCAGTGCCAACACCACCTACATCGCCTCCTACTACGCGCCAAACGGGCACTATGCGGCTTTGAGCGGCTACTTCTCGCTCGTCGGCTTCGATGCCGCGCCACTCCACGCTCTCGCCGACGGGGTGGACGGGCACAACGGCGTCTACAACTATGGCCCCAACGGGGGCCTTTTCTCGGGGGGCGGGCCGGAATCGTTCAACTCCGCGAACTACATGGCCGACGTCGTCTTCCAGTCCGAAGCGCAGCCGCCGGTCATCTCCAACATCCAGGCCGAAGCGCACAACGACGGCACCGCCACGATCACCTGGCAGACCGACAAATCATCCGATTCGAAAGTCGACTATGGCACCAGCTCGGGCTCGCTCAGTTCGAGCAAAAGCAGCTCGACGCTGGTCACCTCGCACAGCATCCAGCTCACCGGTCTGACTCCGAATGCGACTTATTTCTTCCGAGTCACTTCATCGACCGGAGTCGCCTCGCGTACGGAACCGAGCCTCCTGTTGTCGCCGCTGAGCTTTGTCACGCCACCGCCCGCGCCGACCCTGAGTGCGACCGTGCCCCCCTCGCCGGCAAACAGCAACTCACCCAAAATCGTGGGCTCGGCCGTGGCGGGTGCGACGGTGCGGCTCTACAGCGTCAGCGGCTGCACCGGGTCGCCGCTGGCGACGGTGAGCACGGCCGAACTGGCGGCGGGTGTCGTCGTCTCGGTTGCGGACAACACCAGCACGACCTTCCGCGCGACCGCCACCGGGGGGGCGAGCGAATCCTCGGCATGCTCGGCAGGGCTCACCTACGTCGAGGACTCGACCGCGCCACAGACCCAGGTCGACTCCAGCCCGACGGCGCTCAGCACCAGCGCCGCAGCCGAATTCAAATTCAGCGGCACCGACACCGGTGGCTCCGGCGTGGCGTCATTCCAGTGCCGCATCGACTCCACCGAAGTAAGCGCCTGGGCGGCCTGCACCTCGCCGAAGACCTACGCCTCGCTGACCGACGGCGCCCACAAATTCGAAGTGCGGGCGATCGACACGGCCGGCAACGTGGATGCCTCGCCGGCCACCTTCAGCTGGACCGTCGACGCCACGGCGCCACAGACGCAGATCGACTCCAGTCCACCGGCGTTGAGCGCCTCGGCGAAAGCCGAATTCAAATTCAGCGGCACCGACGGCTCAGGCTCGGGCGTGGCCTCCTTCCAGTGCCGCCGCGATTCGACCGAAGCGAGCGGCTGGGTTGCCTGCACCTCCCCCAAAACCTA
>JASLJO010000319.1 GCA_030152505.1 Solirubrobacterales bacterium
GCCTTCGAGTAGACAAGTCGACCCTCGGACCTCACACCCCGATCCTCGAGAATGTAAATTGGATCTGCACTGGTTTGTAAACCGGTGAATATTGCCTCAGTTGACTCGGATAGTGCTTGCGCATCTCGCGCCATGATCTCGAGCAGGCGCCGCTCAGCGGGGTTGACCAAGATCCATGGGTCTTCTCCCAGCCCATTGACGGCGAAGGTCTCCGCGGATGCCGCTTGGACTTCCCGCAGCGAGGGGATTCCGGCGGACCTCGCGGGAACCTTCCGATAGATGAGATCCTCATGCGTCGACCTATCAAGGGTGAGAATGCAGGTGTAATTCGTTGCCCCCTCAAACAACTGCGCATCCGCAAAGTCAATGATCTCTTCGGTCAGTTGAGTGTCCGCAAGGCAGGCTCGCAGCTTCTTCCCAGAATCGAGCTTTAGAAACTTGTTGGGGACGATGAAACCGAGTCGACCGAGCGGCCCGAGAAGACCCGCCGCCCGCTCGATAAAAATCAGATAGGCATCGAAACTGCCAAAGGCCGTGTGGAAACGCTCCTTGCACCATTTGGCGAGATCCTTGTCCAGCTTCTGGATGCGGATATATGGCGGGTTCCCGACCACCGCATCGAATCCGCGATCGGATCGCAGGCTTCCATCCGTTGCAAGAAACACCTCTGGGAACTCGATCTCCCAATGGAACAGGTGCTTCGGATCCGAGAAGTGCGGTGCGATGTCCTCATCGGCGAAGTCATGCAATGGTTGCCTCAGGGCGTCGGCCGCCGTGGCGAAGCGCTCCTTTTCGTGCACGGCCTGACCACTGGCGCTCCGCTTTTCCGCGATTTCCGCCGTCTTGGCCAGCAATGCTTCGGCGTCACGCGCCATGCGATCCGCAAAGAGCGTTACGTCGGATGCCAAAAGGTCGTCCACATCGGCCCCGACGAGTGAGTTGCCGACCCGCAGGTTGGTCAGGAAGGTCAGCGGCTCGTCACCGCTGACGGTCGAAAGCCAGAGCGCGAGCCTGGCCAATTCGACAGCCATCGGATTGAGGTCGACTCCATAGAGGCATCGCTCCGCAACCAGCCGTTGGATCTCCTTCCATTCCAAGTCCCCTTTGTAGGAAGGATCGGTGGCAATGAACTGGGCAATGTAGGCCGCCGCTGAAACCAAGAAATGTCCGCTCCCCATTGCCGGATCTAGGACGCGAAGCTGGAGAAACACTTCCAGCGCAGCATCCCCCGTCAATCCCTTGGCCGCCACCTCTTCGGAACGTCGCTCGAGGAGCGGATCCAACGTCCGCTCGACGATCAGGTCGACGATGGGCTCGGGCGTGAAGTACGAGCCGGTGTCCTTTCTGCCCTCGGCCTGCTCGAGCTTCAGATGCGTCCCACCAGGAACCAATTCATAAGCAAGCAATCGCTCGTAGATCGTTCCCAGATGCCGTACAGACAGATCCCGATAGTCGATCATCTGCCCGTGTAAGCGATAGAGACCGTCCAGGGCGGGGGCCAGCAGGTCGTCGGGCACGACTCTGCCCGTGAGCCAGGGGTGCGCACCGGGGGAGAACAGTCCGCCGTTGTACTCATTCACACCAAGCCCGTCATCGCCAGCGCTGACGAGCGTGAACAGGGCCTCCAGGTCGTTGTAGAGGCGAGCCGAAGCATGTCCGAATCTCCGATCCTGCTCAACAGCCTCGGCAAGCTCCTGTCGCTGCTTGCGAACGCTGTACTCGAAGTAGTGCGGACTATCCACCGGCAGCAGACCCCGGGCCTCGGCATGCAGACAGAAGAGCAGGCGATAGAGAAAGACAAGCGCGTTCTCGAAGGCCTCTTTGAGGTTCTCTGGATTGGGTTGGTCCTCTCCGAGCAAGCCCAGAGCAATGTTTGGGACGGCAGTAAAGACCTGTCGCTGGAGAGCATCGCCTACCTTGAGAGCATTGGCGCGACTCTCCTCCAACGCCTTGTCCAGAAAAGACTTCCCGGTGTCGTCTGGGCGAAAGGCAGACGCTGAGAAGAATGCCGCGAACTCACGCAACTCCCGCGAATCTCCTCCCTCCAGCAAGGCGATCAAATCAACCTCGTAGTACGCACCCTCGACGAGATCACCCTTCTCGGCATACAGGCGCCAAATCCTGCCATTGGTGAGAATGCCGAAGGGCACCCGGGTGGTCGAGACGTAGTGGATGATCTGGGCGACGGGATCCTCGGAGAGCACCCCGGTGGCACGACGCCGGTCCAGCGGCCGATCGAAACGCTTGGCCTCGGCCACGGCTACAGCGTTCGCGTACCTGGCGCTTCCCCTGACTCTCTCTGCGTCAGCTCGATCCTCATCGCTCAAAAAGAGGGCGTAATCGGGCTCACGCCTCCTGTCCGCCACAGATAGATCGGGTCGGGTCGTGTAACTGAATCCGAGGGCATTGAGGATCGGGCGGATGAGGCGATCCTCCGTTTGGTCCTCATTGAAAGTCGGAAGCAGCTCTCGCTCCCGCTCCCAAATTCCACTGACCTCCTCCAGGAGCCCCGAAGCATCGAACTCGGTGTACTCAGGCCACTCGGGCAGCAGATCTTCGAGAAAATGAACCGGAAAGAGATTTCTATTTTGCGTAGCTCCGACGGCCAGGCGGAGCTGATCGCGGGCTGCCATCCTCCCAATCTACGCAGCGAAGAGCTGCTGCTGTGTTTCGTCACCGGACGGAACGATCTCGCCTGAGGGATCAGACGATCGCCGATATACCGCGACGACCAGAACCTTGTGGGCCAGGAAGCTCGCGGCTTCATTGGCAAACGAGCGGAACTCGGCCTCTGGGTAACGCGCGTGAACGAGATCGGTGAGCTGGGCTCGCTGTCCGGCCTCGCTCCGGGGGACCTCGACTTCGACTGCGGCTTCCTCTGCCTCTTCTGAGTCAAGCCGCTTGGCCGTGATAACGACCAGATCGCTTGTGGCGGATTTCTCGGTCAAGTCGCAGCCGAGACAGGAGGAATGGGAAGCACCCTCAAAGTCTATGCAGGCGCTTCCCGGAAGAATCGCAGCCGGTTCTCGCAGCGAGCGGGAAAATCGCGGGCGGGATTCTCGGTCCGGAGCAGCAGGGCAATTCAGATCGAGCCCCAGCGCCGCAGGGCGGGCTCCGGGTCGATCGGGTGGCCGTGGACGTGGATCTCGAAGTGGAGATGGCAGCCGATGGTGCGGGCATTGCCGGTCTGACCGACGCGGCCGACGCGCTCGCCGGCCCAAACGCGCTCGCCGCGGTGGACCGAGGCGGGGCGGATCATGTGGGCATAGAAGTAGCCGCGGTCCTCACCCTGGCCATGGATCAGCAGGTAGTTGCCGTAGAGGACCGGGTCGTAGCCGGCGCGCAGGACGCGGCCGGTGACGACGGCAACCAGGGGCGTGTCGCAGGCCGCGACGATGTCGAAGCCCTCGTGCATCCGACCGCCGCTGCGCGGCGCCCCGAATTCGCCTATCGCCCCGCGCGTCCAGTGCGACCCCCGCACCGGGAAGACGTGGGCATAGAAGCTGACACCGCCGTCGTGTTCCGAACCATCTTGCGCCGAGGCGACGGGGGAAATCAGAGCGACCGCAATCAACATCGCGCCCATCGCGGCAGGGGTTCCGCTTAACTTTTTGCGAAGGGGGGCGGAATTGCTGGCGCCCGGAGCAGGGCGCGCAAAAAGTACAAGACGCTTCACCCCTGCCGCGATGGGCGCGATGTTGATTGCGGTCGCTCTGATTTCCCCCGTCGCCTCGGCGCAAGATGGTTCGGAACACGACGGCGGTGTCAGCTTCTATGCCCACGTCTTCCCGGTGCGGGG
>JASLJO010000018.1 GCA_030152505.1 Solirubrobacterales bacterium
TTGATGAAGTCGGCGATCTGGAAGAAGTCACCGTCGAAGGTGACTTCGTACGGCATCACCGCCAAGCCGGCCGAGCCGACGGTCACCCCCAGCGGCAGCAGTGACGCGGCGACCTCAGTCGGCGAAGCAGGCGCCCCTTCGCTGCCGGTCGCGGCCGGTGCGGCTTCTTCGCCACCGCCGTCGGAGCTCAGTTTGAGGTTGACGAACCTCCCGCCCGCGCCGCCGGCGATGCGGTTCATCTGCACGAGCAGCGAGGCCGTTTCGTCGCCGGCGGGTACCGCCTTGCCGACCACGACCAGATGCTGGTAAGCGGTGGCGAATTCCCGTTTTGCCGCTTCCCCTTCGGCGACTTCGGCCTGGTGCTGCGCCAGCGACGCCTTCAGGCTCTTGGCGTGGGCGTCGAGTTCACTCGCTTCCTCGCGCTTCGGGCTGATTGCCAGCATCCAGAAGACGAGCGCGAGCCCGGCGATTGCGAGCACGGCGACGATCACGCGGTTCGATGAGCTCAGCTGAAGTTTCATCTCATTCGCCTTCCGAGCTTTCGCCTTCGGAACTTTCAGGGCTTTCGGAGCTGGTCGTTTCGACCGTCCCGGTGGGGATGGGGGCCGCTTCTTCGCCTTCGGCCGGGGGGACCGGCGCGGCATCGAAGGCGACGACGATTTCGAACTTGGCGATGGTTTTCCGCGTGCGGCACTCGTCGCCGCTGGAGTCCGAGCCGCCTTCGCCACCACCGGCTTTGGCTTCTTCGGGAAGTTCAGATGACTGGACACCGACGCGGGTCACGCCGTCGATGTCCTTGAGCGCCGAGACGAACCCCGCCACCGCTTCCTGTCCGTGCGCGCAGCCAGTCAATTCGAGCGCCGGGCCGGCGATCGCCTCCCTCATGTTCGAACTCCCGCCTCCCCCACCTTGAATGTTGACGCCCGGCGCCGCGGTCGCGGTCAGTTCGACCAGCCAGACGTCGTGGGGAAGGATCAGCGAGAGTTCGCGCATCACCCTTTCCCAGTCGAAGCGGCTGTCGGCAAGGCTGCTGACCGTCTCCACCCGCTGTTCGCTCTTCTCGCGGAACTGGGTGTAGGAGGCGAGGCGCTGGGCCTTGGCGGACGCGGCGGCGTCTTCGCCTTCGAGCTGCGCGACTTCGTTCTTGCTTTCGGAGATCTGGTTGCCGATGACGACGAGCGCGGTGACGCCGAGCAGCAGCGCGACGAGCCCGGCGAGCAGAACGTAGGGAAGCGGCCCGGTCCGCAGCGGCGCGCTGTCACCGCGGCGGTCCTCGGGCGGAATCAGGTTGACGGGGCGCATGTCTCAGTCCTCCAGCGCCAGGCCGAAGGGGACGGTGAGGCGCGCCGCGGACGGCTCGTCGAAGCTATCCAGGGCGGCCGGCCGCGAGACCGAGATCGGCAAGCCGAGGCGGGCTTCCATCTGCGCGGGGACGCCGGCGATGGCGCTGCCGGGCCCGCAGAGCACGATCCGCTCGACCGGCACCGCCCCTTCCTGGGCGCCGTAGTAGTCGAGCGAGAGTCGCAGCTCGTCGACCAACGAGCCGACGCCCTCCTCGAGGGCCCGGCGCGCATCGGCGACGGTCCCCTCGTCACCCTCGAGTTGCTCGACAGGGGCCTCGAGGCCGACGTAGGAGAGCCACTGGGAGGAGTGCTCAGGGGAGAGTCCACGCTCGCCGGCGAGGCGGTCCGAAATCGCCTCGAGGCCCACATGGGAGACGCGCGTGAAGAGGCAGGCGCGACCGCGGGCGACCGCAAGGTTGGTGATGTCGCCGAGGTTGCAGTAGAGGACCGTGCCCGCCACAGGGCCGCTCTGTTCGCCACCGGCCGGACTGGCAGCGCTGGCGCCGGCGAGAGCCCGGATCATGCCGAAGGCGGCGAGGTCGATGCCGACGGGCTCGAGGCCGGCGCGCCGGATCGGCTCGACGAAGGACGAGACCATCTCACGGCGCGCAGCCGCGACTACGACGTCGACCTGGGCGGAGCTACCCTCCTCGGCCGGGACGCCGCCGACCACCTGGTGCTCGAGCACCGCCTGGTCGAGCGGCATCGGCACCTGCTCCTGCGCCTGGAAGCGGACCGCGGCCTCCATCTCCTTGGGGTCGTCGATCGCCGGCAGCCGCATCATCCTCACCACCAGGCGCTGGTTGCCGATCCCGAGTCGCACCCGTTTGGAGAGCTTGTGCTCGGCGAAGAAGGCCTTGAGCGCAGCGGAGAGCCGCTCGGCGTCGAGCACCTCGCCCTCGTGGAAGGCGCCAGGCTCGAGGGCGCCGATCGCTGACGCGGTCACCTGCGCCGTGCCGTTGACGGCGACCTGGGTCGCGGCGATGCTGCCGGCCTCGATGTCGAGGCCGACCACTGGGCCGGTCTGCTTCTTGGTCAGGGTGAAGGTGGGCACGCCCTCCCTGCATCGACAGAGAGGCCACAAACCTTTCGCCCTGCAACTACTCAGTTATAGGAGAAACTTGGACGGACCTACGAGGCCGTGCCTGTGGCCTAGAACGTGCTCAGGTACCAATCGACGATCTGATCGCCCGCCAGCAGGCCGATCACCCCTCCCAGGGCCAGGAACGGCCCGAAGGGAACCGCCTGCTTGCGCGCCGCGGCGCCCCTGCGGGCGATCAGCGCCAGGCCGAAGAGCGAGCCGGCGAGGAAGGCGATCAGCAGCGCCGGCGCGACCGAGCGACCGAGATAGAGGCCCATCACCGCGGCCAGCTTGACGTCGCCGAGGCCCATCCCGCGCGGATAGGCGAGAGCGACAGCGAAGAGCAGGCCCCCGGCCGCCGCGGCGGCGATCCCCCGCTCCGGCAGGCTCGCCGGGTCTAGCGCGGCGGCCAGGGCGAGGCCGGCCACCGCTGAGGCAATCAGCACCATGTTCGGGATGATCCGCCGCTCGAGGTCGGTCAGGGTGACCGCCACCAAAGTCGTCACGAGCACCAGGCCGAGGACGACTTCCGCCGTGTCGTCCCAGAGAACGAGGACGGTCGCGGCGTAGAGGGCGGCAACCGCCAGCTCGGTCAGCGGATAGCGGGGGGAGATCGCCACGCCGCAGCAGCGCGCCCGCCCCCGCAGCAAGAGCCAGGAGGCGACCGGGACATTGTCGTAGGCGGCGATCTGGGCGCCGCAGGCGGGGCAGCGCGAGCGCCCTCCGACGATCGATTCGCCCCGCGGGAGCCGATACGCAACCACGGTCAGGAAGCTGCCGATCAACAGGCCGAAGAGGAAGAGGGTGATGGTCGTCGCGGTCTGACCCACGCCGATGTATCGGCCGAGCACAAACTGGGCTTAGTGACGCATACCGCTTCTCAGGCTTCCGGCGGCGGTGCGCCGGTCGTCGCCAGCTGAATCCGGCTGTCGAAGCTCGGCATGTCGTAGCGGAGCTGGAGCGCGCTCGAGGTGCCGGAGCCGACGCTCAGAGCCAGTCCGAGCCGAGAGCCCGGCGGCAACGGCAACGCGCCGCCTTCTTCGGCATAACCGAAGCTCAGGGGCACGGCGATCTCGGTCCAGCCGCTGCTCGGCCACGACTGGGCGAAGTAACTGAAGTCGAGGCTCACCGGCGGGCCGAGGTTGACCACCAAGGTGTCGGTCACCGTGCCCGCCGATTCCGACCGGGCGAAGAGCCAGGCGCAGATTTCTCCCGCATACACGGCGCCACCCAGGGTGCGCGTCCAGAGGTTGAGCGTCCCTTCCCCGGTGAGGAGCAGGTCCTGTTCGCCCGCGTGCGAGGGCACCGGCGGTGAGAGCCAGCGATGGACCTTCTGATAGGCGTCCGGGTGCGAGTCGGGTTCTTTGGCCACCCCGGTTGCGAGTTCGGTCGCAGCGGCAGTGCCGCATTCGCTACCGGGGAGAATCTGAAGGCCTTCGTCCACCCCGCTTTTGGGCTCGACGTCGGTCGCGTAGTCGTAGCTGTGGTCGGTTTCGCCGGCGGGGGCTTCGGGCCAGAGCAGGTCCGGAGCGCCGGGGGCGGTGCCGGTGTGAAGGCCGTTTGCGCAATTGCCACGCGTGTTGTGCGTCAGGTGATCGCCTTTTTCGGTCGGCGGAGCCTGGCGTTCGGCCGCGCTGCAGGGAGTGTCGGTCAACCAGAGCGTCCACGA
>JASLJO010000199.1 GCA_030152505.1 Solirubrobacterales bacterium
ACGCGCTTTGGTCTTCGTCCGCTGCCCCCGCACCGGCAGGCCCCGGCGGGGCCGCAGGCCACGGTAGTAACCGATCTCCATCAGCCGTTTGACGGCCTGCGGCGCGAGCGCGCCCAGGACGTCAAACGGCTGATGGAGATCGGTTCCTACCGTGGCCTGCGGCACCGCCGGGGCCTGCCGGTGCGGGGGCAGCGGACGAAGACCAACGCGCGTGGCCGCAAGGGCCCGCGCCGGATGAGCGTCGCCGGCAGGCGCAAAGCGCCGTCACCCAAATAGAGAAGACCCATGGCAGCCGCGAAAAAACCCGCCAAAGGCCGCACCCGCCGCCGGACGAAAAAGAACATCGCCTACGGCCAGGCCCACATCAAGACTTCGTTCAACAACACGATCGTCACCCTGACCGACACCCAGGGCAACGTGATCGCCTGGGAGTCGGCCGGCTCAGCGGGCTTCAAAGGCTCGCGCAAGTCGACTCCCTTCGCCGCCCAGGTGACCGCCGACGCGGCGGCCAAGAAGGGCATGGAACATGGCCTCGAAAAAGTCGAGGTCTTCGCCAAGGGCGCCGGCTCGGGCCGTGAGACGGCGATCCGCTCGCTGCAGGCGGCCGGGCTCGACGTGACCACGGTCAAGGACGTCTCTCCGCAGGCCCACAACGGCTGTCGGCCGAAGAAGCGGCGGAGGGTGTAGGCGCATGGCCCGCGACACCTCCGCCCAGTGCAAGCAGTGCCGTCGTGAGGGCCAGAAGCTCTTCCTCAAGGGCGAGCGTTGCTTCACCGACAAATGCGGCGTCGAGCGCCGCTCCTACCCACCCGGCGAGCACGGGCGGGGCCGCATGCGCCAGTCCGAGTACCGCGTGCAGCTGCGCGAGAAGCAGAAGACGCGCCGCTACTACCAGGTGCTCGAGAGCCAGTTCCGCGCTTACTACGACAAGGCCTCGCGCCAGGATGGCGTCACCGGAGAGAACCTCTTGCGGCTGCTGGAGTCTCGCCTCGACAACGTCCTCGTGCGACTCGGCTTCGCCGCCTCGCGGCGCCAGGCCCGCCAGCTCGTCCGCCACGGTCACTGGCTCGTCAACGGGCGCCGCGTCGATGTCCCCTCCTACCAGGTGCGTCCTGAGGACGTGATCTCAATCAAGTCGAACTCAGCGGCCACGGAGACGATTCGCAAAGCGACTGAACTCGTCTCAACCGTGCCGGCCTGGTTGCAGGCCGACCACGACTCGCTCACCGCCAAGGTCCTGCGCTACCCCGAGCGCGCGGAGATCTCGGCGCCGGTACAGGAGCAGCTGATCGTCGAGCTGTACTCCAAGTAGCCCGGACCGATTTCTGAAACACCCATACGCAAGGAACTCATGACCACTGACTTTCAGGTCCCTCGTATCACCGCAGAGAAAGCCGATGACCGTCGCGGCACGTTCACCATCGAGCCGCTCGACAAGGGCTTTGGCTACACGTTCGGCAACAGCCTCCGTCGCGTCCTGCTCTCCTCGCTGGGCGGCGCTGCCGTCACCAGCGTGCGCATCGAGGGCGTCGCGCACGAGTTTTCCAGTGTGCCCGGCGTCAAGGAGGACGTCACCGACATCGTTCTCAACCTGAAGGACCTCGTCGTCCGCATGCATACCGACGCCGACGAGGTCGAGGCACCGCTGGTGGCGACCGGGCCCGGCGAGGTCAAGGCCAAGGACATCGACCTTCCCTCGGGGGTGGAGATCCTCAACCCCGACGCGCCGATCGCAACGCTGGAGAAAAAAACCAAGCTCGAGGTCTACCTGACGATCGGCCGTGGCCGCGGCTACTCGCCGGCGGAGGAGAACAAGTCCGACGACCAGCCGATCGGCGTGATCCCGATCGACTCGATCTTCTCGCCGATCCGGCGGGCCTCCTATTCGGTGGCCACGGCCCGCGTCGGCCAGCGCACCGACTTCGACAAACTCACCCTGGAGCTGGAGACCGACGGTTCGATCGAGCCGGCCGCCGCACTGCGCGAGGCGTCGGAGATCCTGATCAAGACCCTGGCGATCTTCACCGACGCCGAGCGGGTCGAGGAGCTGACCGCGCGCGAGGCGATCGCCCCGGCGCTACCCGGCGCCGACGGGCTCTCCGCCGTCGGCGGCAATGGCGGCGTCGCGGCGGCCAACAACGGGCTCGACGAGATCCTGATCGAGGAGCTGGAGCTGGGTGTGCGCTCCTACAATTGCCTCAAGCGCGCCGGCGTGCAGACCGTCGGCGACCTGGTCCGCAAGACCCGCTCGGAGCTGAACGCGATCCCCAACTTCGGATCGAAGTCGATCGAGGAAGTGATCGAGACCCTGCAGGCCCGCGGCCTCGACCTGAGCCAGGACTAGGAAGGCGAGCGAACCGGAGACCCGATGCGCCACCGCAAGAAGCGAAACAAACTCAGTCGTGGCGCGTCGCACCGGGAGTCGTTGCTCTCCAACCTCTCCAAGCAGCTGATCGAGCACGAGCGGATCAAGACCAGTCAGGCCAAGGCGAAGGCGGTCAAGCCCGAGGTCGAGCAGCTGATCACGCTGGCCAAGCGGGGCGACCTTCATGCCCGTCGGCAGGCGTTGGCGACGCTGCACAACGACAAGTTCATCGTGCACAAGTTGTTCGAGGAGGTGGCGCCCCGCTACACGGAGCGCCCCGGTGGGTACACGCGGATCGTCAAGCTGGGTCCGCGCCGCTCGGACTCGACCGAGATGGTTTATCTCGAGCTCGTCTAGGTCTTAGTTGTGGGAGGGCAGGGGGTGTCCTCGCGTTGCTGGGTTTTCGCCAGCCGCGCCTGCTTCTCTCGCTGAGCCGATGGGGCGAAAAGAGGACGCCGCTGCCGCGAGGACACCCCCTGCCCTCCCACTCGGCAGCCAAGCAAGCTCCCCTCTCAGTAGCTGACTTTCTCCAGGTATAGCCCGTGGGGTGGGGCGGTGGTGCCGGCCTCGGAGCGGGGGGCGCCCTCGAGCAGCTTCTGGAAGCTTTTGGGGGTCCTGCGCCCTCCAGATGCTTCCAGCATCGTGCCGACGAGGATGCGGACCATGTTGCGCATGAAGGCGTCGGCGGTGATGCGGAACTCGAGGGTGTCGCCCGCCTGGGTCCAGCCTGCGGCGTAGACGTCGCGGTCGAAGCGGACGTGGTCGGTCTGGGTGGGGGTGAAGGCGGTGAAGTCGTGGGTGCCGGGGAGCGCCGCTGCGCAGGCCTCCAGGGCCTCGAGGTCGAAGCGGTGCGGCCACCAGAGGGCGCGGCCCAGCTCGAGCGGGTTGGGGGCGGAGCGGGCGAGGACCCGGTAGAGGTAGCTGCGTGACCTGGCGTTGTGGCGCGCGTCGAAGTCGTCCTCGACCACCCTCGCGGCAATGACCGCGACGTCGTCTGGCCCCACCCCGTTCAGCCGCCGTGCCAGATCCTGGTGTACCTCCGCCGCGGTGACGAAGCTCGCCACCTGCCCCAGTGCGTGCACCCCGGTATCCGTACGCCCGGCCACGGTCAGCCGCACCGGCTCCCTCAGCACGGTGGCCAGAGCCGCCTCCAGCTCCCCCTGCACGGTCCGCAGCCCAGGCTGTGCCGCCCAGCCCTTGAACCCCCCTCCGTCATATTCCAGCTCTAGGCGCACCGTGGTCATCGGACGCGCAGTATGCCGTCCGTGAGGACGGGGGAGGGGGTGTCCTCGACGCAGCGGCGTCCTGTTTTCGCCCCGCTGGGACCTCGGACGGCCGCAGACGCGCGTGGCGAAAACCCAGCAAGACGAGGACACCCCCTCCCCCGTCCCTAAAATCGCCTTCGTGCGCGTCCTCTTGACCAACGACGACGGAATCTCGGCTCCTGGACTTCAAGCCGCCCGCCGCGCCCTGCGCGAGCTCGACGACATCGAGGTCGAGGTGATCGCGCCGGATTCGAATCGGAGCGCCACCGCACGCAGCATCACGACGCGCTCGCCGCTCACCGTCGAGGAGGTCGAGTTCGGCGACGGCGACCGCGGCTTCGCCACCGACGGCACGCCGGTCGACTGCGTGCGCTTCGCCGAGCTGGGCCTGGTCGGCGAGCGGCCGGACCTGATCGTCTCCGGCATCAACCACGGCGCCAACCTGGGCGACGACATCACCTACTCGGGCACGGTCGCCGCCGC
>JASLJO010000234.1 GCA_030152505.1 Solirubrobacterales bacterium
AGGTAGTCGAAGGCCTGCTCGGTGATCAGGGTCGCGAGGTTGGCGCCGACGCCGCCGTGCGGCCAGCCCTCCTCGACGATCACCGCCCGGTTGGTCTTGCGCACCGACGCGAGGATCGTGTCGAGGTCGAGCGGGCGCAACGTGCGCGGGTCGATCACCTCGGCCTCGACCCCGTGCTCGTGCGCCAGCGCGCGCGCCGCCTCCTCGGCGACGTGCGCCATCTTGAGGATGCCGACGATCGTCACGTCGTCTCCCTCGCGTCGCACCGCCGCTTCGCCGAAGCGCACCGCCTCGCCCTCACCGTCCTCGGGCACCTCGCCCCGTGCCCCGTAGAGGCTCTCGTGCTCGATGAAGATCACCGGGTTGTCGTCGCGGATCGCCGCCTTCAGCAGCGCCTTGCCGTCGGCCGGGGTCGAGGGGCAGGCGACCAGCAGCCCCGGCACCTGCAGGAAGAGCGCCTCGAAGCTGTGTGAGTGGGTCGGGCCAAGCTGGTGGCCGCCGCCGCCCGGCATGCGGATCACCATCGGCACCCGCGTCTGGCCGTTGAACATGTAGGGGATCGCGGCGGCGTGGTTGACGATCTGGTCCAGCGCCAACAGCGCGAAATTGACGGTCATCAGCTCGACCACCGGCCGCAGGCCGCCCATCGCCGCGCCCACACCCGTGCCGACGATCGTGTTCTCCGAGATCGGCGTGTCGCGCACCCGCCGCTCGCCGAACTCCTCCAGCAGCCCCTCGGTCACCTTGAAGGCGCCCTGGAAGACGCCGACGTCCTCGCCAATGACGAAGACCGCCTCGTCGCGGCGCATCTCCTCGGCCATGGCGTCCCGCAGCGCCTCCCGCATCCTCAGCGTCGCCATCAGCTCTCCGCCTCCTCGGCGACTCCCGGCTGCTCGACCTCTTCGGCCACCTCGGGCTCGACCCCCTCCTGGGCGTCGCCGTGCTCGGCTGGGTTGGGGCGCGGGCGGTCGTCCGGCTGACCCGCGTATGCCGCGCCCGCCTCCGCCAGCTCGCGCGCCGCCGCCGGCATCTCCTCTTCCTCGCGCTCGCCCCGGTGCGGCTCGGGGCTGCGCTCGTCGACCGCGTACCAGCCGCTCTGCTCGTCGACGACGTAGAGGTTTTCGTAGAGGCTGTCGAGCGCCGGTTCGGGCAAGGCATCGGCGGCCTCGACCGCCGCCTTGATCTGCTCGTCGGCCTTGTCGCGGGCCTGCTGCACCTCGCGCTCGCCCAGCACGCCGGCATCGATGCAGCGCCGTGCGAAGACCTCGATCGGGTCTTTCTGCTGCCACTCCTCGACCTCCTCGCGCTCGCGGTAGACCTCGGGGTCGGCTGCGGAGTGACCGCGGTAGCGATAGGTGAAGGCCTCGAGGATGGTCGGGCGGCGCTCCTCGCGCGCTTGGCGGATCCCCTCGGCGACGCCCTCCCGCACCGCGATCACGTCCATCCCGTCGATCCGCTCGCCGGGGATGCCGTAGCCCTCGGCCTTCTTCGACAGATCGGTCTGGGCCGAGTGGCGCTCGACCGAGGTTCCCATTCCGTAGAGGTTGTTCTCGACCAGGAAGAAGACCGGCAGCTGCCATAGCGCCGCCAGGTTCATCGTCTCGCCGAAGTTGCCGGTATTGGAGGCGCCGTCGCCGAACATGCAGACGGTGACCGCGTCCTCTCCCTTGTACTCGGAGGAGAGAGCGAGCCCGGCCGCGATCGGCAGGTTGCCGCCGACGATCCCGTAACCGCCCATGAAGCGCTTCTCACGGTCGAAGATGTGCATCGAGCCGCCACGGCCGCCGCTGGTCCCACCGACCCGACCGAAGAGCTCGGCCATCACCCGCTCTGGGTCGGTACCGCGGGCGATCGCGTGGCCGTGGGTGCGGTAGGTGCCGATCAGGTAGTCGTCAGGGTGCATCACCGACGTGGTGCCGACGATCGTCGCCTCCTCGCCGATCGCCAGGTGGAGGAAGCCGCCGGCCTTGGCCCGCTGGTACTGGCGCCCGGCCTCCTCCTCGAAGCGACGGATCAGGGACATCCGCGCGAGCAACTCGTAACAGGTGCCGGCGTCGGGAAGATCGGGCATCAAGGCCACCTTAGCTCGCTGCCTCGACCGCCTCCTCCAGCCGGTCGTCTCCCCAGAAGACCTCCTCGCCGACGACGAGCGAGGGGACGCCGATCACCCCGCGCTCGGCGGCGTCGTCGGTCGCCTGGCGCAGGGCGTCCTTGACTCCCTGAGTGCCGGCCGCCTTGGCGACGGCGTTCGGGTGTAGCTCGCAGGCGGCGGCGGCGATCAGCACGTTGTCGTGCTCGCTGAGGTCGCGGCCGGCGGCAAAGGCCTGGCGGAAGGCGGCGAGGGCGAAGGAGACGGTGCGCCCGGTCTGCTTGGCGAAGGTGGCGACGCGCATCGCAAACAGCATGTTGCCCGGCCAGGGCGCGGGCCAGACCAGCGGCGCCAGGCCATAGTCGCGGGTGCGTCGCTCGACCTCGGCCATCCCGTCCTCGCGCTCGGCCCCGTTCCCCCACGAGTCGCGGCCGAAGCGTTGGAACAGCCCGCCGAGCAGGATCGGCTGCCACTCCGGCTGCTCCAGCTCGGCGTCGGTGAACAGCCCGCTGATCCGCTCCGCGGTCAGGTAGGCGTAGGGGGATCCGAGGTCGAAGTAGAAGGTCGCGCGCGCGCCGGTCAAGCGTGCGTCGCCCACCCGTCCACGGCCCGCGCCGCGTCGAGGATCGCCTCGGAGATCGTCGGGTGGGGATGGACGATCCGCGCCAGCTCCTGGTACCCACCCTCCAGCGCCATCGTCGCCACCAGCTCGGCGATCATGTCGCAGGCTCGGTTGCCGACGATGTGGGCGCCGAGGATCTCGCCGTATTTGGAATCGACGACGAGCTTGACCAGGCCGTCTTTGTCGTCGTAGACGGTGGCGGCGCCGACCCCGCCCAGCTTGAGCTTGCCCACCTTGACGTCGTGCCCGGCCTCCTTCGCGGCTGCCTCGGTGAGGCCGACGCTGGCCACCTGTGGGTGGCAGAAGGTGGCGCCGGCGACGAGGTTCTGGTCGACCGGGTGGGTTTCCGCCCCGGCCGCGTGCTCGACCGCGACGACGCCCTCCTCGGAGGCCTTGTGGGCGAGGGCCTTGGCGTTGACCAGGTCGCCGATCGCGTAGACCTTGGGATTGGTCGTGCGGCCGAACTCGTCGACCTTGACCTTGCCGCGCTCCTCGAGCTCGACCCCGGCCGCGTCCAGCCCGAGCCCCTCGACGTCGGTGGCACGGCCACCGGCGACGCAGAGGTAGTCGACCTCGGTCGTCGTATCGCCGTAGGAGAGCTTGACCGAGTCGGCGCCCGCCTCGACGTTCTCGACCGGGCTGCCGGTGGAGATCGTGATGTTCTGCTTCTTGAAGGCCCGCTCGACCACCCGCGCCATGTCCCTGTCCTCGGCGGGCAGGATCTGGTCGAGCATCTCGATCAGCAGCACCTCGGTGCCGAAGCGGCCGTAGGCGGAGGCGATCTCGCAGCCCGAGGCGCCGGCGCCGACGACGGCGATCTTCCCGGGTCGCTCGGGCAGCGACCAGGCGCCCCAGGTGTCGAGCACCCGGTCGCCGAACTCGACCCCGGGGATCGGCAGCGCGGTTGAGCCGGTGGCGAGCACGACGGCGCCCGCCCCGTAGACGTCGTCGCCGACCTGGACGTCGCCCTCGGCGGTGAGCGCGCCGTTGCCCTCGATCCAGGTCACCTTGTTTTTGTCCCAGAGCATCTTCACGCCGCCCGAGAGCGATGCGGAGACCGCGGCGCGGCGCTTGCCCAGCGCCTCCCAGTCGAGCTCGACGTCCTTGGCGACGATGCCGAGCTCGGCGCTGTTTCGCGCCTGGTCGTAGACCTCGGCGCTGTGCAGCACGGCCTTGGCCGGGATGCAGGCGTAATTGAGGCAGCGCCCGCCCGGTTTGTCGCGCTCGATGACCGCGGTCTTCTTGCCCAACTGGGCGGAACGGATGGCCGCGACGTAGCCGCCGGGGCCCCCGCCGATGACGATCGTGTCGAACGATTCAGCCAAGAGACTTCAGCCTATAGAAGCGGTGTTCCGGTGCGCCTTCTCTACCCAGGAGGAGGAAAAGGCGCACCGGAAGCTCTCAGTCCCGGGTCGGCATCTGTATGCGGGCCATCGCCTTGACCATGAAGAAGAAGAAGGTGCCGGCGACGGCGAGCAGACCGAGGGTGGCGGCGAACTCGCCGACGGTCGAAGCCTGCACGGCGAGGCCGAAGACGGCGCTGAAGATGAGGAAGACGAGCAGCAGTTGGAAGCCGAGCACGGCCCAGTAGCGGGCGCGCCACATGCCCCAGGACATCACGCCCATCAGCAGGGCGGGGGCGAGGACCTGGGCGAAGCGCGGTTTCTCGCCTTCCACCTCGACCCCGGCCAGGTACCCGGCCACGATCGAGGCGGCGATCAGGCCCGCGATGACGGCGCCGATCGTCACCACCAGCGGCCGCTCCCCCTCGGCCAGCGGCTCGAGGTTCTCACGTACCGTCTGATTGCGTTCCTCGGCGCGGGCGTAGCCCCGTTCCATCCGCTCACGGCCCGTCGGACCGTCGTCCCCCCGCTGCTTGCGCTTGCGTGGGCCGGGGTCGGCGGGGCGATCAGGCACCCGGTGCCGCCTCCCCGACCGCAGCCAGGGCGCCGCGCAGCGCTTCGGCGATCGCCGCGGGGTCCTCGGCATCGCGGATCGCCCGCACGACGCCGAGCCGCCGCGCGCCCGCGGTGACGACCTCGGCCGCGTTGCCCGGGTCGATGCCGCCGATGGCGAAGAACGGATGTGGCGCCTCGGCGGCGGCGTGCTCGACCAGGCCGAGCCCGACGCCCGGGCGTCCCGCTTTCGTCGGCGTCTCCCACACTGGGCCGACGCTGACGTAGTCGACGGGCTGCCCTGCGCTCGCCGCCAGCTGTTCCTCGGAGTGGGTCGAGAGGCCGACGATCGCCTCCGGGCCGAGGACCTCACGCGCCTCGACAGATGAGGTGTCGTCCTGCCCGACGTGGACGCCGTCGGCATCGCAGCTCTGCGCCAGCCAGGGGTCGTCGTTGACGATGAAGAGGGCGCTGTAGGTATCGCAGAGGCGGCGGAAGGTCTGCGCCGAGCGCTCGATCTCGTCCCGGGCCAGCTCCTTCTCGCGCAGCTGGACGATGTCGACGCCGCCGCGCAGCGCGGCGTGAAGCAGCGCTTCGGGGTCGTGGCCGCCCGGCATCGCCTCGCAGACGAAATAGAGGCGCGCCGTGCGCAGCCGCTCGCGCCGCAGCGCTCCGTGGGACTCGGGCATCGCCAAGCTCATCGACCCATTATCGCCCCCCGGGAGGGGTACCATCGGGGGAGTGACGGGAGCCGTTGGCGTCCAGCCGGGCGCCGAGGCTGAGAGGGCGGCATCGAGGCCGCCGACCGTATGGACCTGATCCGGGTAATGCCGGCGGAGGCAAGCGTGAGCGAGCAGCGGAGTTTCGATCTGGTGGTTGTCGGAGGCGGAGTCATCGGCCTCTCCTGTGCCTGGCGCGCGGCGCAGCGCGGCGCCCGCGTCGCCGTGGTCGAGCGCTCCCGGCCGCCGGCGGGAGCGACGCGGGTCGCAGCCGGGATGCTGGCGCCGGTCGGCGAGCTTGCCTTCGGCGAGCCCGAGCTGTTGAAGATGACCCTTGCCGCCGCCGAGCTCTACCCGGACTTCGTCGCCGAGCTGGAGGCGGCGAGCGGCGTCTCCACCGGCCACCGCCGCGACGGCGCTCTGCACGTCGCGCTCGACCGCGACGAGGCGGCGGAGCTGCGACGGGTGCACGAGCTGCAACGCTCGCTCGGGCTCGGCGCCGAGTGGCTGCCGCCACGCCGCTGCCGCGAGCTGGAGCCCGGCCTGACGCCGTCGTTCAACGGCGGCGTCCACGCCCCGGACGAGGGCTCGGTCGACCCGCGCGCCCTTTCCGCGGCTCTGCTCGCCGCGCTCGATGGCGAGGACACCGCCGAGGTCCTGACCGAGACGGGGGTGGCCGGGGCGCTTTTGGACGGCGAGCAGATCGTCGGCGTGCGCACCGGCGGCGGCGAGGAGTTGCGCGCCGCGACGACGGTCCTCGCCGCCGGCGCCTGGTCGGGACGGGCCGAGTGGCTGCCGCGGGCCGCACGCCCGCCGGTGCGCCCGGTCAAGGGGCAGATCCTCGAGCTGCGCGCGCGCGACGGCGCCGCGCCCTGCAGCCGGATCGTCGCCTCCGAGCGGGTCTACCTCGTGCCCCGCCCGGACGGCCGCCTGATCGTCGGCGCCACGGTCGAGGAGCAGGGCTTTGACACGGCTGTCACCGCGGGCGGCATATACGAGCTGCTTCGGGAGGCCTACCGCCTGCTGCCCGAGGTCGCCGAGATGGAGCTGGTCGAGGCGGCGGCGGGCCTGCGCCCCGGAACGCCCGACAACCTGCCGCTCCTCGGCGCCTCGCCGGTCGACGGCCTTCTCTGGGCCACCGGCCATTACCGCAACGGGATCCTGCTCGCGCCGCTGGCGGCGGACATGTTGGTCGAACAGCTCGACCACGCCTCGAGCTGTTCGACCTCGTCGACCTCGAGATCATCGTCTCGATGGTCGACTGGCTCTCGAACTCGCTCCAGGACGCCCTCGTCACCGAGGAGCTC
>JASLJO010000027.1 GCA_030152505.1 Solirubrobacterales bacterium
GGCAGGACGATGCTCTCGATGCTGGGCTCGGGAGCATCGTCCTGCCGCGGCTCGGCCGAGCCTTGGGCGATCGCACGGTCCCGATGGTCCTCGTCCTCGACGACCTCGAGCGGATCGAGTCCCCCCAGGCGCTGGCGGTAATCGCGGCAATCGCCGGCCGGCTCCCTTCCGGCTCCCGACTAGCGCTCGCCTGCCGAACCGAGCCGGCCCTGCCGATCGGCAGGCTGCGTGCTCACCGCATGCTGACCGAGCTGGGCAGGGCGGAGCTGACGATGACCAAGGCCGAGTGCGCGGCCCTGCTCGCCGGGCTCGGCGTCGAGCTGACCGGCAAACAGCTCGATGCGATGATCCTGCACGCGGAGGGCTGGCCGGCCGCCCTCTACCTCGCTGGCCTCGCCCTCACCGAGCAATCGGACCTCGACGGGGCGATCTCCCGGTTTGCCGGCGACGACCGGATCGTCGTCGACTACATCAAGGAGGAATTCCTCGCCTCGGTCTCCCAGCGCAGGCTGGAGTTCATGCGGCGGGCCGCGGTCCTCGATCGCCTCAGCGGCGACCGCTGCGACGCGGTCCTCGGGCGCACCGGCGCGGCGAGGACGCTCGTCGACCTGTCGCGCTCGAACTCGCTGCTGACGCCGCTCGACCGACGCGATGAGTGGTTTCGCTTCCACCCGATGTTCCGCGAGATGCTGCGCTCAGAGCTGCACCGCGTAGAGCCGGACAAGGAAGCGGAGTTGAACCTTCGCGCCTCGGAGTGGTGGGCCGAGCAGGGCGATTGGGACCGGGCGATCCAGTACGCGATCGAGGCGGGAGACCCGGCGCGGGCCGGAGAGCTGCTGTGGTCAGGGGTTCCCAGGTACATGACCCGCGGGAGGGTTGCCACCGTGATCGGCTGGCTGGGTCGCCTCGGGGAGGAGACCATCGCCTCAAACCCCGCCCTGTGCCTGACCGCGGCCTTCGGCGGGATCACCCGCGGCGCCGGCTCGCAGGCCGAACACTGGACCGCGGTGGCACGGAGTCTGCTGCAGGCGGAAGAGGCCACGGACAGGAGCCTCGGGCTCGTGCCGGGCTTGGCACTGGCCGAAGCCGGCCTCGCTCGGCAGGGGGTCGAGGCGATGTGCGCCAGCACCGAGGTCGCCGCGGAGGATCTTGCGGATGAGAGCCCCTGGTTGTCGATGTGCTGCATGCTCGACGGGGTCGGGCTGCACCTCCGCGGGCTCCGCGAGCCGGCGCGCGAAAGGCTGGTGGAGGGCGCGCGCCGCGGATCGGTCAGCGCCCCGACCATTCAGGTGCTCGCCCTCGCCCAGCTCGCTCTGCTCGCGATCGAGGATGAGGACTGGCAGCTCGCCGAGTCGCTGGCGGCCCAGGCTCGAGCGCAGGTCAACCGCTCTGGGCTGATCGAGTACCCGATGGTCGCGCTGGCCTTGGCGGTCTCCGCGCTGGTCGAATCCAGGTTCGGAAGGGTCGAGAAGGCGATGGCCGACATGCGGATCGGCATGGACCTGCTCGGAGAGCTCGACGAATTCGCACCCTGGTACGAAGTCGAGGCGAGGATCGCGCTGGCTCGTTGCGCCTCGCGCCTCGGCGACGGCACGACGGCCGAAGTGTTCCTCGCCGAGGCGAGGAAGCTGCTGATGCGCACCCCTGACGCGAGCGTGCTCGGCGAGTGGATCGAGGACGCGGCTCAGGCGGTCGCGGAGCTTTCCGTAGCGGAGGCGAGCGATCTTTCTCCAGCCGAGCTGCGCGTGCTCCAGTTTCTTCCCGGCCATCTCTCCTACCCCCAGATCGCCGCGGAGACCTTCGTCTCGCCGAACACGGTCAAGACCCAGGCGCAGAGCATCTATCGCAAGCTCGGCGCCTCCTCGCGACGGGAAGCCGTCGAGCTGGCGCGGGAGGCCGGCCTGCTCGACCGCGAGGCCGGCTCACAGAGCCCTCCCGCCCCGGAGTAGGGGATCTCGACGATCACCCGCTTCGGGCGATGCGGACCCGGCGGCCCAGACCTACGTTGGGACAGTGCTCCTCTGAGGGCAGCTTCACCGATCCGGCTGATGCCAGAGCTAATCGCCATCGCATACACGGAGGAGACCGTCGCCGCTCAGGCAGCGGCGGAGCTCGACCGATGCGCGGCTGAAATTCCCCTCGACCCCGACGCGATCGGCGTGATCGTGGCCGAGAAGAACGGAAACCACCAGCTGCTGAGCAGCCGACACCCCGGAGCCACGGCTGCATGGAGCCGATTCTGGGGAGTCATCTTCGGCGTCGTGATGAACGAGGAGGAGCCGAGCGAGCTCGACCTGAGCTTCCGCCAGCAGGTCAAGGGACTGCTGAGGCCCGGCAGCTCGGTGCTGCTGATCGCCGTCAGGCGGGTTTCCCGAGAGACGGTCCTGGCCGCTGTCAGCCAGTACGGCGGCAAGCCGTTGACCTGCCCGCTCGATGCCGACGCGACGGCTGGTCTCTGGCTCGATCCTGCCAGGCGACCGCGGACGCGATCGGATCAGCATCACTGAGAGGTCGCTGGTCCGAACCCCGGCCGCGCCCATCGTCCTCGTTGGCCGTTAGGTTCCTCGCCCAGAGCAGATGGCCCCGACCGAGCGCGCAATCCAACCGGTGATCGAGACCCCGCGTCGCGCCGAGAAGGCCGCGGAATGGCGCCGGGTCGCGCTCTCCAACGGGGAGAGCCTTGCCGGGGTGCTCACCGCCGACGCGCTGAACGGGCAGCTTCCGCAGCCCGTTCAGCGCG
>JASLJO010000271.1 GCA_030152505.1 Solirubrobacterales bacterium
GCAATGGCCAGGCTGAGCAATGCGACCACCAAGCTGATGATCCCCAGTGTCGCGGGTTCCCCTCCCCCACATCCTTCGACGCAACGAACGGGCGTGGTTGGGTCGGCTACGGAGATCACCAGCGGAAGCCTATGTGTCACATCAGCTCGGTGGTGCGGTGTGGGTCGATACCGTGCCCACCGTGGACGGCACCCAGCCCACCAAACCAAGCTCAAAGCCGGTGATTGCGATCTATGGAGCAACCGGCTTCACCGGGGGGCTGATCGCCCGAGAGCTGAAGGAGCGGGGCGCTGATCCTCTGATCTCCGGACGGAGTCAGACAAAACTGGAGGCGCTTTCGGAGGAGCTCGGGGGGGTGCCGTTCAGGGCCGTCGCAGTTGACGATGCGGCTGGGTTGCGAGAGATGCTGGAGGGGTGCTCGGTGGTGGTGGGCTGCGCGGGGCCGTTCACGTTGCACGGGGAGGCCGTCGTGGCCGCCGCGGCGGATACGGGGACGCATTACCTGGATACGACCGGGGAGCAGCCGTTCATGCGGATGGTCTTCGACAAATACGGGAAGCGGGCGGAGGAGACGGGCGCGGCGCTGGTTTCGGGGATGGGGTTCGACTATCTGCCGGGCGACATGATCGCGGCGCTCACGGCCGAGGGGATGGGGCCGCTGGAGGAGATCGTCGTTGCCTATTGCGTTCACGGGTTCGCACCCACGCACGGGACCGCGCTCTCGGGGTTGGAGATCATGCGGGGCGGGGACGTGGTCTGGGCCGATGGAGATTGGCGGCCGGCGCCGCGGAGCGCCGACGGGGGGCGCTGGCGCTTCCCCGACCCGGTCGGGGAGCAGCGGATGCTGCGCTATCCGGCGGGCGAGCAGATCACGGTGCCACGGCATGTGGATACCGAGCGGGTGCGGACGCTGCTCAACGGGATGGTCGTACCGCCGCGACTGATGCGGCTCGCGGCCGCCGCCTCTCCCCTGCTCGGCCTGGCGATGCGCACTCCCCTGCGCTCGGTCATGGGGGCCCTGATCCGCCGGCTGCCGGCGGCGCCGAGCGAAGCGGACCGCCGGAAGGCGCGCTTCACGATCAGTTGCGAGGCACGGAGCAGCTCGGGCGCTCGGCGCGGCAGCGTGCAGGGCAGCGACGTCTACGGACTCACCGCCGCCAGCCTCGCCCATGCGGCGACCCTCTGCGTCGACCCGGCCTATGACCGCAGGGGCGCCCTGGCGCCTGCGCAGGCCTTCGACCCGACTGCCTTCATGGCCACCCTGGGGCTATCTGTCGAGGTCGAGCGGCATTAGGCTGTTCCCCATGCGGAAGGGCGTCGGGGCATTGGTCGGTGCGATCGCGATGCTGCTGGCCGCGGCTCCTGCCCAGGGTGCGTTCCCGGGAGCCCCGGGGCCGATCGCCTACTCGCACACGACCTTCGACGAAAGCGGAGACAGCGGCGGCATCCTCAGCCACGGCCCGCGCAAGCGGGACCCTGCGCAGCGGCTCACCGACAACCCCGGCGACGGCAGCCCCTCCTACTCACCGGACGGGAGGTCGATCGTCTTTTCCGGCAACCGCGATCCCGGCCTCGCACCCCGGGGCAGCCACATCTACGTGATCGACAGGCTCGGCAACGGCGTCCGCCAGTTGACCAGCGGTGAATTCTTCGACTCCAATCCGTCCTTCTCAGCCGACGGCAGGCTGGTGGTCTTCGATCGCAGCGGGCTCAGCGGCGGAGCGACGCGGATCTTCAGCGTCGCGATCGACGGCGGCACCGTGCGCCAGGTCTCCGACGGAGCCGGCAGCGACCACGACCCCACCTACACCCCGGACGGCAAGCGGATCGTCTTCGTCAGCAACCGCCGCAGCAGCGGCCGCACGGACCGCAGCAACATCTTCTCGATGCGACCCGACGGCAGCGATATACGTCTGCTGATCGGTGGCCCGCGCGACGAGTTCGACCCGGACGTCGCGCCGAACGGCCGCCGGATCGCCTTCTCCAGCAACCGCGACCACGGGCCGAATCTCTTCGTCGCGCGAATCAACGGCAAGCACGTGGTCGAGCTGACGCACAGCCGCCACGACTGCTTTCGCAGCGCCTGCTACACCAACCCCGCCTGGTCTCCCGACGGCAAGCACATCGCCTTCCTCAGCGGCGGCCGCTACAGCAGCAGCGTCGACGTGATGCGCGCCGACGGCCGCGGCTTTTCGAAGGAGTTCGACGGGGGAGGAACCGAAGAAGAAGGCTACGGCAGCCATGTCGGTGCGCCGAGCTGGGGGCCTCGCCCGCGATGAGACAGCGGCTCGCAACGGTCGCCCTGGCGGCGATCGCAACCGCCTCGCTCGCCTACGCAGCGACATCGCTTGGCGCTGCCGGCGACATAGTGCTCGTCTCCGAACCAGGCGGCGCCCCCAAATCGACCTTCCCACCCGAGCAGATCAACCCGGCGATCTCCGCTGACGGCAGCTTTGTCGCTTTCGTCGGCGATGTCCCCGACGAAAGCGAAATCGGCGCATCGGGAACGGGTGTCTTCCTGCGCAAGATGAGCGGTGGCACGACTGCCGTCGACGTCCCCCGCGGTCGCAGCGAACACGGAATCGCGTTCTCCGCCGGCTCACCGTCGCTCTCGGCGAGCGGCCGCTATCTGGCCTTCGCCTCAGAGGATCCAGGCCTCAGCGAAGAAGACCGCGACACCACGACGACGCTCGCCGGCGACACCTTCCCGGTGCGCGACGTCTTCGTCTACGACCGGACGACCGGCCGGACGAGCCTCGCCTCCCGGGCCTCCGGCGCCAAGGGTGCCGGAGGCAACCAGGACACCAATCTGCCATCGGTCTCAGCCGACGGGCGCCACGTCGCCTTCCAGACCGAGGCGACGAACTTCCTCCACGGCTCCTACGGCGGCATCTTCGTGCGCGACCTGCAGCGCCACACGACGAAGCCGGCGGCCTGGGTGCGCCTCCATCCCGGCGGGCCGTTCAACGGCGGCTTCACGCCCTCGATCTCCGCCCATGGACGCTGGGTCGCCTTCCTCACCGAGACCCACCTCGGGCACAGGGGCACTCTGGAGGTCGCGGTGCGCGACATGCACGGCAAGCGCACCGTCTACGCCTCGCGGGCCGACGGTCGCCACGGCGCGCTCGCGGACGGCGACTGCAAGCTGCCGGCGATCTCGGCGAACGGCCGTTACGTCGCCTTCGCCAGCAAGGCGAGGAACCTCAGCCACCGAGACAAGAACAGCGTCGAAGACGTCTTCCTGCGCGACCTGAAGACGGGCCGCACCAGGCTCGCCTCACAGAGCCAGAGCAAGCGGGCCGCCGGGGGCGACGGCGACTCCTCCAACCCCTCGATCTCAGCCGACGGGCGCTACGTCGCCTTCGAATCCTATGCCGGCAACCTCGGCCCTCATGACAACACCGCCGTACCCGACGTCTTCGTACGCGACATGCGCAGCGGACGGGTCTTCCTCGCCTCGCGCGGCGCCGACGGCGGCCCGGCGGCGAATGCGCCCTCGGCCAACCCGTCGATCTCAGCCGACGGGCGCTACGTCGCTTTCGACTCGCGCGGCTCGAACCTGGTTCCGGCCGACACCCTGCACGCCACCAGCGTCTTCCGCTACCAGCTGCTGCCGTAGGCGACCGGCTACGCGGGCACCTCGCGGGAATCGAGGTGAGCGGCGACCTTGCGCTTGACGCGCTGCAGGGCGTTGTCGACGGTCTTGGTGTCGCACTCGAGCCGCTCTGCCGTGGCCTCGTAGGAATGGCCGTCGAGGTAGAGGGAGAGGACGCGGCTCTCGAGATCCGAGAGGACGCCCGAGGTGCCCGAGAGGCAGGAGACGAGGCTTTCCAGCTCCTCGCCGGCGATCACCTGGTTGACCGGATCGGTGACGCTGGGCCCGGGCAGGATCTCGTCGAGCGTGGTGTCGGAGTCGCCCGCGGCGGCCGGCGTCTGGCTGAAGGAGACGTACTGGTTGAGCGGCGTGTGCTTGTTCCGGGTCGCGGTCTTCACCGCGGTGATGATCTGACGGGTGATGCAGAGCTCGGCGAAGCTGCGAAAGCTCGACTCGCGGTCGCTGCGGTAGTCGCGGATCGCCTTGTAGAGACCGAGCAGCCCTTCCTGGATCAGGTCGTCGCTCTCACCACCGAGCAGGAAGTACGACGACGCCTTGAGCCGGACGAAGCCACGATAGCGGCGCACGATCGAGTCGTAGGCATCCGTACGCCCCTCCTTGGCAAGAGCGACCAGATAATGGTCATCAAGCTCAGGTTGAGGGTTATTGCTGGGCCTGGTGGAACCGTTGAAATGACCGGTTGGGAGCCGCAATTCCTGCGTGGGAGACGATAGAGCCACTGATCCTTCTCCTTTGAGACGAAGGGTCGTGGCGCCGATACCTCCCCTGGTGGCGCCCTTATTGATTGGGTGAAACTCAGACTCAAGCTGAGCTTCACCCTTACTGGCGGGGCATTCTTACCGCCCGGCGGAGTTCTGTCAACCCCAAATTGCGAATTTTGCAATCGCCGCTGCAGGTGCTACCGCTGGCGGACGGCCTCGAACAAGAGCGCGGTGGTCGCGGCCGAGACGTTGAGCGACTCGACCTTGCCCAGCCGCGGCAGGGCAACGAGACCGTCGCATGCTGAAGCTACGCGGGGTCTGATGCCCTTGCCCTCGCCACCGAGGACGAGGACGGTCGGGCCGCTGAGGTCGACGTCCCAGGGCGCCTGGCCGGCGGCGGCGGCGGCCGCCCAGATCC
>JASLJO010000289.1 GCA_030152505.1 Solirubrobacterales bacterium
GGTGCGGAGATTGTCCCGGCGAGTGCACTCACACCCACCCATCGGCGCTGGTGTTCCCGGCTACAGCCCGCTGGACCCATGTCCAATGGACGTTTGTTCGAGCAGGACTAGGAGTTTGGGAAAGGCTCCAGCCCCGCGTGCCAGGGACCCGGCGGATCGGTGTGAATACCGCTCTCGTCCATCTCCCCCTGCAGGCGCTTGAACAGCTGGCCGGCGTTCTTCAGCACCGCTTTCAGTTCCTCCTCGCCGCGCTCGCGCAGGCGCCAGAGGAACCAGAGCTGGTGGTCGTTGATGCCGAAGTCGACCTCGCCGGTCATCGTCGTCGTCCAGGCGAGGAAGCCGGGGCTGAAGAGCTCGCGCAGCTTGACCGGGTCGTACTCGCTCGGCACGGTGGCGAGGAAGCGCTTGTTGAAGTCGATCGACTCGAACTCGACCTTGCGGGCGAAGCGCTGGGTGACGGCCTCGTGGCCCTCGATCGACTCGACGTTGAAGGCCGGCACGACCTGGGCCAGGTCGGGCATGTGGGCCTTGGCGAGCAGCGCCGTCGGCAACACCGCCTTGCCGAAGATGCCGCCGACCTCCTTTTCGTCAGCGTCGCAGCAGGCACCCCAGAAACCTTCGGCAAGTTGCCCCGTGAGGCGGTTGACGCCGCCGACGCAGAGCGCCACCGGTCCGTCCTTCGGGTTGATCCCCCCGACCGGCTCATAGCTCAGATCGTGCCGCTCGCCGTAGCGCCGCACGATCTCGGCCCACTCAACGGCTTCCTGCTTGGCCCCCATTCCCCGCGATCCTACGTGCCGGTGGAACAGCGCCCATATGGACCTCTCTCCACAGGCACGTCCAGGGGGTAGGATGGCGGCATGGTGATCGTCCTCATCGTGGTGGTCGCGGTCCTCGTGATCGGCGTCCTCTACTACATCGCCAAGCGCAACTCGATAATCGCCTCGCGCAACCGGGTCGACGAGTCGTGGAGCGGGATCGACGTGCAGCTCAAGCGCCGGCACGACCTCGTGCCCAACCTGGTCGAGACGGTCAAGGGCTACGCCGCGCACGAGAGCCAGACCTTCGAGAAAGTGACCCAGGCGCGGGCCGACGCGATGTCGGCCGAAGGCGTCGCCGACACCGCCAAGGCCGAGCAGGGCCTCACCGGCGCGCTTGCCGGGCTGCGTGTCGTCGCCGAGAACTACCCGGAGCTGCGCGCCACCGAAAACTTCCAGCAGCTGAGTCGCAACCTCTCCGAGCTCGAGGACGAAATCCAGGCCTCACGGCGGATCTACAACTCCAACGTGCAGTCCTACAACACGGCGATCGAACAGTTCCCGGGCTCGATCATCGCCAACCAGGGTGGCTTCACCGCACGCGAGTTCTTCGAGATCGAAGACAAAAGCGACCGCGAGCCGGTCTCGGTCAGCTTCGACAAATAGGCCGAGTCTTCTAAGCTTCCGGTTATGAGCGCGACGACCGAGGCGACGCAGTGGATCTGCGAGAGCTGCGGCTTCATCTATGACCCGGCGATCGGCGATCCGGACGGGGGCATCCCCCCCGGAACGGCTTTCGAGGACATCCCCACCGACTGGTTCTGCCCCGTCTGCGGTGCCAGGACCACCGACTTCCGCCCCCTCGAGCCGGGCGAAGCCTAGGCCCGAGGACAGCCCGGCCCGTGACCTACGACTACGACTGGATAGTCGTCGGCTCGGGATTCGGCGGCTCGGTCTCGGCACTGCGCCTGGCCGAAAAAGGCTACGACGTCGCCGTGCTCGAGTGTGGCAAGCGGTTCAACGACGACGACTTCCCCAGCTCGACCGGCGACGGTCGCCGCTACTTCTGGGCGCCGCGGATGGGGATGAAGGGGATCTTCAGGCTGAGCATCTTCAAAGACATCGCCGTGGTCAGCGGCTCCGGCGTCGGTGGCGGCAGCCTCGGCTACGCCAACACGCTCTACGTCCCTCCCTCGCCCTTCTTCGAAGACCCGCAGTGGGCCGACCTCGAGCAGTGGGAGGCGCGGCTGGCGCCCCACTACGAAACCGCTCAGCGAATGCTCGGCGTCGTCGTCCACGACAACGACGACCCGGCCGACCAGCTGCTGCGCGAGCTGGGCGAGGATCTGGGTGTCGCCGACACCTACCGCAAGACGCCGATCGGCGTCTACCTCGACAACCCGGGAAAGACCGTCCCCGATCCCTTCTTCGAAGGCGAGGGACCGGAGCGGACCGGCTGCATGCAGTGCGGCCGTTGCATGGTCGGCTGCCCGCACGGCGCCAAGAACACCCTTGTCAAGAACTACCTCTGGCTGGCCGAGCACCGCGGCGTCGAGGTGCGGGCCGAGCGCACGGTGACCGACATCCGCCCGCTCGGCGCGGCCGACGGAAGCGACGGCTACGCGGTGACCAGCGAGCGCTCAGGCCTGTTGCGCGGACGCAAGCGGCGAACGCTGAAGGCGCGCGGCGTGATCGTTGCCGCCGGGCCGCTCGGCACCAACAAGCTGCTGCAACGCTGCCGCCTCGGTGGCTCGCTGCCGCGCATCTCCCCACGCTTGGGCGAGCTGGTCCGCACCAACAGCGAGAGCATCCTCGGGGTCAGGGTGCCGGCGGACTACCCCGCCGACCTGACCAGGCGGGTGGCGATCACCTCGAGCATCTATCCCGATCCCCACACCCACATCGAGACCGTCACCTACGGCGAGGCGGGCGACTCGATGAGCACGCTCAACACGCTGCTGGTCGGCGACGGCACGCGGGTCACCCGGCCGCTGAAGCTGCTCGGCCAGATCG